>JACQRA010000088.1 GCA_016206725.1 Candidatus Omnitrophota bacterium | reverse complement strand
GTGAAGAGCGCCGAGCTCATCAAGCACGCCTCGAACTCGTTTCTGGCGATGAAGATTTCGTTTATCAACTCGGTGGCGCAGATTTGCGAACGGGTCGGTGCGGATGTCACGAAGGTCGCCGAGGGCATGGGCTTGGATCGCCGCATCGGCCGGGCGTTCCTCGACGCCGGGGTGGGATACGGGGGGTATTGTTTTGGAAAGGACGTCGCGGCGTTTACCCGGATCGCCGAGAAACTTGGCATCGATTTCCAACTGCTCAAAGCCACGGCCAGAGTCAATGCGCAGCAACGACAGCACCTCGTCAAGCGAATCGAGGAGGTCTTGCGGAATCTCAACCGCAAGACCATCGCGGTCCTGGGCCTCTCCTTTAAGCCGGACACGGACGACCTGCGCGACGCGCCGTCCATCGACATCATCCGTTCGCTGCGCCAGGCAGGCGCGATCATCCGGGCCTTTGATCCTCAAGCGATGGCCCAGGCCAACGGTCTGCTCTCCGGCGCGACCTTTTGCCGCGGCGTCTATGACGCCGTGAAGGGCGCGGACTGTCTGGTGCTCATGACGGAATGGAACGAGTTTAAAGACCTGGACTTTGGACGCGTCAAGAAACTGATGCGGCAGCCTGTGGTCGTCGATGGACGTAATCTCTACGATCCTGGTATCCTTCGGCGGCTTGGCTTTCGATACGTGGGGGTCGGACGAGGCGATGACGTTGATTAAGGGCGTGCGAAGCAAGACGCTGAAGGTGATCCCGGACGAACGGGGGCGACTGTTCGAGATTCTCCGGCGGGATGAACCGATGTTTTCCAAGTTCGGGCAGGTGTACTGCACCAGCGTGGAAGCCGGAGTGGTCAAGGGGTGGCATTATCACAAGAAGCAGATCGACAATTTTGTCTGCGTGGCCGGCATGATCAAACTGGTGCTGTACGATTCGCGCCCAGGCTCTCCGACCAAGGGCCAGATCAACGAATTCTTCATGGGGACCCACCACCAACTACTGGTCCAAATTCCCGCAAAGGTCTACCATGGCTTCAAGGGCCTCAGCCAGCCGGAGGCGATCGTGATCAACGTGCCGACCGAGCCGTACCATCACGGCAAACCCGACGAGTACCGGCTCGATCCTCATCAGAACGACATTCCCTACAACTGGGCGCGGCAGGACACATGACCCATTCAACTCGCCTCGCGAGCGAACCATGAAAGGCGTCATCTTGGCCGGAGGGTTGGGGACACGGTTGGAGCCGCTGACGCGAATCACCAATAAACACCTCTTGCCGATCTATGATCGGCCGATGATTTACTACCCCCTCCAAACCCTTGTTGATGCGGGCCTCACGGATATCATGCTCGTCACCGGCGGCAACCACGCGGGGGAGTTCTTGCGCTTGCTGGGCAACGGTGGTGAGTTTGGCCTCCGACACCTGAACTATACGTACCAGCGCGGCGAGGGGGGGATTGCGGAAGCGCTGCATCTAACCGAGCATTTTGCCGATGGGGAAAAGATTGTGGTGATCTTGGGCGATAATATTCTTGAACGGAGCATTCGTCCCTCGATCGAGCGGTTTGCGGCTCAATCGGCCGGCGCGCGCCTCCTCCTCAAAGAAGTCGAGGATCCCGAGCGGTTTGGCGTGGCGGACCTGCGCGATGGGAAGATCGTGGGGATTGAGGAGAAACCGGCCCAGCCGAAATCGTCGTTTGTGGTCACCGGGATTTACATGTATGACGAGCAGGTGTTCGACATCATCAAGACGCTGAAACCCTCCGGCCGCGGCGAGCTGGAGATCACGGATGTCAACAATGCCTACATCCAGCGGGGTCAGATGGCCTATGACATCTTGGAGGGCTGGTGGACGGACGCCGGTCTGCCGGAGACGCTCTACCGGGCGACGACCTTAGTGCGCGAGCAGGCGCTCAAACGACAAGGACACACTCATCCAGTGTCGGTGAGTACATGACTTTCGTGCGGATTGCGAATTGATGAGACTTCTCGTAACGGGTGGGGCGGGCTTTATCGGATCGCAGTTCGTGCGGCATTGGCTCACCCGCCATCCTGATGATGCGGTGGTGACGCTCGACCTGCTGACCTATGCCGGGTTGCGGAGCCGCCTTGAGGAGATTGGCGGCGATCCTCGGCATCGCTTTGTCCAGGGCGACATCTGCGAGGTCTCCACCGTGAAGCGGGCCATGGAGGGGTGCGAGGCCGTCGTGCATTTCGCCGCCGAGACCCATGTGGACCGATCGATCACCAACGCGGCGCCGTTCCTCCGCACCAATGTCGAAGGCACGCGGGTCCTCCTCCAGGCCGCCATGGAACTCGGCGTCAGGCGGTTTCTCCATGTCAGCACGGATGAGGTCTACGGTCCCATTCTGGAGGGGAGTCCGACGGAAGACGCACGGCTGAATCCTCGCAGCCCGTACGCGGCGAGCAAAGCGGCCGGCGATCTCCTGGTGCAGGCCTTTTGGGCGACCTACGGCCTGCCAACGGTCGTGGTGCGTCCGACCAACGTCTTTGGACCAAGCCAGTTTCCGGAAAAATTCATCCCGTTGTCCATCACCAACGCGCTCCGCGACGCCCCACTGCCGATTTACGGCGACGGGCAGCAACGGAGGGCCTGGCTCTTCATCGAGGATCTGTGCCGGGCCATCGAGCTCATCATCCAGCGCGGGGAGGTCGGCTCGATCTACAACGTGGGCAGCGGTTCGGAATTTCCGAACCTGGAGGTGGCCCGCGCGATCCTGAGGGTCTTGGGCAAACCGGAGAGCCTCCTGAGGCGTGTTGAGGACCGCCCCGGGCACGACCGGCGCTATGCGCTGGACGATCGGCGCCTGCGCGCGTTGGGGTGGGCGCCCCAGGTGTCGTTTGAGGACGGATTGCAGCGTACCATCGAGTGGTATCGCGGCCAGCCGGCCTGGTGGCAACCGTTGAAAGACCGACTCCATGACGATCCTTATCACTGGCTCAACCGGGCTGCTGGGGCAAGCCCTGGTCAAACGGCTCGCGTTGAGCGGTGAGGTCGTCGGTCTGTCTCGGCACGACGTCCAGATGCCGGGCGAATCGGCGCACGTCGTGTGCGATCTGACCGATGCGCAGGCCGCCCGGCGGGCGGTCCGAGAGACGGCTCCCGATGTCGTAGTGCACACGCAGGCGTTGTCGGACGTGGATCGATGCGAGCTCGAGCCGGAGCTGGCGTATGGAATGAATGTGCGGACCGTCGAGCACCTCTGCCACGCCCTGCGCGCTCGAGTGACGCCGGTCATCGCGCTCAGCACCGACTATGTGTTCGACGGCACCAAGGCGAGCCCGTACGATGAAGCGGATGAACCCCATCCCGTCAGCGTGTATGGCCGGAGCAAGCTGGACGGCGAACGGGTAGCCTTACGGCATCCGCACACCTATGTGATTCGGCCCAGCACGCTCTTTGGGTGCGGACGGATGAATTTCTGCGACGCGATTGTCGAGCGCGCGCAGCAGGGGCAGGCGATCCACGCGTACACCGATCAGCGCACGTCTCCGACGTATACCGAGGATTTGGCGGACGGGATTGGCCGGCTCATCTCGGTCCTGGCGCAGCGGCGCTCGCCGCCGACGTCACCCATCTATCACATGACCAACGCGGGGGGATGTTCGCGCGTCGAGTTCGCATCCCGAGTGGTGGAATGGCTCGGACGTCCAGCAGCATTGGTGACGCCGATTCGGATGGCCGAACAACGCCGCCCAGCCCCGCGGCCGGCGAATTCAGTGCTCACGAGCCGGTATCTTGACGGCCTCATTGGAAAAGGACTGCGACCATGGGACGAGGCGTTGCACGCGTATCTCAGAGCGCGTCACTGGATCAATTAGCCAAGCGGATTCGCGCCAAGACCGCTCGCGTAGGTGTCATCGGCTTGGGCTATGTCGGATTGCCCTTGGCGGTGGAGTTTGCCAAAGAGGGATTGACGGTCCTCGGCTTTGATCTGGATTCGAGCCGGATCGAGGGCGTCAATCGCGGTCGGTCGTACATCCCCGATGTCCCCAGCGACGACCTCATCCAGCTCGCACGCACCAAGCGCCTGTCGGCCTCAGCCGAATTCCGCGCGCTGTCTTCCTGCGATGCGATCATCATCTGCGTGCCCACCCCCTTGCGGAAAACCCGGGAGCCGGATATGTCGTTTATTTTGTCCGCGGGACAGGCGATTGCCACGTCGCTGCGGCGAGGTCAACTCATCGTCTTGGAGAGCACCACCTACCCGGGCACGACCGACGAAGTCATCTTGCCGATGCTGGAAGCTAAGGGTCTGAAGGTGGGGCGCGATTTCGCGCTGGCGTTTTCCCCGGAGCGCATTGATCCGGGGAATACGCGCCACACCACGCGGACGATCCCTAAAGTCGTGGGGGGTGTCACACCAACCTGCCAGCGGCTCGCCGTCTTGCTCTACAGCCAAATCATTCGCACCGTCGTGCCGGTCTCCTCGACGAAGGTCGCCGAGATGGTGAAGCTCTTGGAGAACACCTTCCGCGCGGTCAACATCGGCCTCGTCAACGAAATCGCGCTGATGTGCGATAAGCTAGGGCTCGATGTGTGGGAGGTGATCGAGGCCGCCAAGACCAAGCCATTTGGCTTCATGCCGTTTTATCCCGGTCCCGGCATCGGGGGACATTGTATCCCAGCGGACCCGATGTACTTGGCGTGGAAGGCGCGCGTCCATGGGTTTGAGGCGCGGTTCATCGAGCTGGCGGATCAATTAAACCACTCGATGCCTCATTACGTCGTGGAAAAGATCAACCGCGCCCTGAACGGTCGCAAGAAAGCGCTCAACGGCTCACGGATTCTGCTCATCGGCCTCGCGTACAAGAAGGACGTCAATGACACACGCGACTCCCCCGCGTTTGAGATTGCCCAGGCGCTCTCCGAGCGGGGCGCGCAGGTCGTCTACCACGATCCCTATGTGCCCACGGCCTGTCTGAATGGCTTGAGGGCGTGCTCCGTGGCGCTCACGCCTGATGAATTGAAACGCAGCGACTGCGTGGCGATTCTCACCGATCACTCCAATGTGGACTACGACGGTGTCCTGCGCCACGCGTCGTTGCTTCTCGACACCCGTAACCACTACCGCCATCTGACCGAACGGCCAGCCCGGTTGATCAGCCTGTGACGGCGATGCCCCGATACCTCGTGACCGGTGGAGCGGGAGATTGGGGACACAAACAAATTTGGAAATTTGTTTGTGTCCCCGATTTGTTCTGATGGCGCGCTATCTCGTGACGGGCGGGGCGGGGTTCATCGGTTCGCATGTCGTTGACCGTCTGGTGAAGGACGGCCACGCGGTGCGCGTCCTCGACAATCTCTCCACGGGACGGTTGGACAATCTGCAGCCGGTGCGTGCCCGCCTGGAATTCATCGAGGGCGACGTGCGCGATCGGGAGGTCACGGCGCGCGCCTGCCTCGGGGTCGATGCCGTCATTCATGAAGCCGCGCTGCGCAGCGTTCCGAAATCGATGCGCGACCCCGCAGGGTATGCCGAGGTCAACGTCGTTGGAACCATCAACGTGTTGGAAGCTGCGGCGCAGGCGAAGGTCAAGCGCGTGGTGGGCGTGTCTTCCAGCTCGGTCTACGGGGACACGGACCAGATGCCGTTGCGAGAAGATCAGCCGACCCGTCCGATCTCTCCCTATGCCGCCTCCAAACTGGCGGCGGAGATGATGTGCGGGATGTTTGCGCGCAGCTATGGTCTTCCGACCGTCTGTGTGCGATACTTCAACGTCTTCGGGCCGCGACAGAGTCTGGAGAACGAGTATGCCGTCGTGGTCCCCAAATTTATCACCTGCCTGCTTCGCGGCGAATCACCCCCGATCTATGGTGACGGCCGGCAATCCCGTGACTTCACCTATGTGGAGAATGTGGTCGAGGCCACGCTCTTGGCGGCCAGGGTCCCCGACCTCAGCGGGGAGGTGTTCAACGTCGCGCTCGGCGAGGAGCACAGCGTGCTGGAGTTGCTGCAGGAACTCCATGACATCGTGGGGACCTCCGTCCCCCCCGCCTTTCAACCCGCTCGGCCCGGCGACATGCGACGGACACTGGCCGATCCCTCCCACGCGAAGCGACGGTTAAGTTGGAATGGCCACGTGGGATTTACTGAAGGGTTGCGCCGTACCGTGGAGTGGTTCCGTGCCCGTCCCGTTGATTGATCTCGTGGCGCAATACCGCGCCATGAAGGGCGAGATCGACGGCGCGATTCAGCAGGTGTTGGATCGCGGCCAATTCATCCTCGGTCCCGAGGTGGAGGCGCTCGAGCGCGAGGTCGCGGCGTATTGCGGGACGCGCTACGCGGTGGGGGTGGCCTCCGGGACCGATGCGCTGGAGTTGGCGTTGCGCGCCTGGGGGATCGGGCGCGGCGATGAGGTGATCACCAGCGCCTTTTCGTTTATCGCGGCGGCAGAGGCGGTCGTTGCGGTGGGGGCCACACCGGTCTTCGTGGATATTGATGCCCAGACCTTCGCACTGGACCCGGGGCAGGCGGTCGACGCCATCACCTCGAAGACCAAAGCGATCATTCCAGTGCATCTCTTCGGGCATCCGTGTGACATGGAGCCGATCCTCGCCCTCGCCCGCCGTCATCGCCTGCTGGTCCTCGAAGATTGCGCCCAGGCCATCGGCGCGCGGTGTCGGGGTAAGCTGGTGGGGTCATTCGGCGACGCCGCCATCGTGAGTTTTTACCCGAGCAAGAACCTCGGTGCCTACGGTGACGGAGGGATGGTGCTCACCAATGACGAGGTCTGCGCACGGCAGGTTCGCTTGCTGCGCGCCCATGGAAGCGTGCAGCGATACCATCACGACGTGCTGGGGAGAAACAGCCGGTTAGATGAGATGCAGGCGGCGATTGTGAGGATCAAGCTGCGGCATTTGGATGAGTGGAATCTGGCTCGACGACGTCATGCCCTCGCCTACGCCCAGGCGATTGAGCAGCAGCATCTGACGCACGTGGAGCTCCCGGGGGAGCGCGCAGGTTGCGAACATGTCTACCATCTCTATACGATTCGCGTGGCGGATCGAGACCGTGTCCAACAGGCACTTGAGGCTGCCGGCATCTCGACCCAAGTGGCGTATCCATCCATCTTGCCGGAGCAGCCGGCGCTGCGCCGTCGGGCTCGGTCGGTGAGCGTATGCCCCACGGCTCGTCGCGCCGCGGCTGAAGTCCTCTCGCTGCCCATGTATCCTGAGCTGACTGCCGTCCAAATCAACGATGTGGTTCAACAACTCGCGAACGCCCTCCAAAGAAGTGGCTAAGTGGCAAGGTGACTCAGTGGCAAAGTGGTTACGTGACTCAGGAACTGAGACGAATCTGTGCTCGGTGACGGCGGCCATCTTGGTCGGCGGACTAGGGATGCGATTACGCGCGCAGCTTCCCGGTCGTCCCAAGGCGTTGGCGGAGGTTGCGGGACGGCCGTTTTTGAGTTATCAGCTCGATCGGTTGAAGACCGCGGGCATCAAGGACGTAGTGCTCTGCACCGGCTATCGCGGCGAGCAGATTCAACAGGCCTTTGGCGACTCCTACGGGCCGATGCGACTGCGGTATTCCCAAGAGGCCGCCCCGTTGGGAACCGCGGGGGCGTTGCGACAGGCCCTGCCATTGTGCAAGACCGACGTCGTGCTCGCGATGAACGGTGATGCCTTCTGGGACGCGGACCTCCAGGCATTTTGGCGCTGGCATCATCGTCGAGGGGCGGTCACGTCGATCGTGTTGATGTGGGCGGCTGACACCAGTCGGTATGGGCGCGTGCGGATCGATCGAGCGGGATGCGTGCAAGGATTTGACGAGAAATCCGTCGCAGGAGAGGGATGGATCAACGCGGGCGTCTATCTGTTGGGTCGTCAGGTGATCGAGGCCATCCCCAGCGACGGCCCGGTGTCGATGGAGCACGACGTGTTTCCGACATTAGCCGGCCGTGGATTGTACGGCTACTGCAGCCGCGGGCGCTTTTTGGATATCGGCACGCCGGAGAGTTATCGGATGGCAGAAACGTTTGTCAGACAAGAAGGCCGGAGAAGGCCGGAGAGGGTCGGAGAGGGCAAGAGGAAGCGACGGTTTGTCATGCTGGATCGGGACGGGACGATCCTCGTCGAGAAGCATTACCTCTCCGATCCGAACCAGGTCGAGTTGGTCGAGGGCGCGGCGGAAGGACTTCGCCGACTGCAGGCCATGGGGCTGGGCCTCGTGGTGATCACGAACCAATCCGCGATTGGGCGCGGGATGTTCGACGTGGCTCGATTGGAAGCGGTTCACCAGCGGATGCGCGAACTCCTCCAGGCGGAGGGCGTCCGCCTTGACGGCGTGTATGTCTGTCCCCATCGTCCCCAAGAGGCGTGCGCGTGTCGCAAACCGAAGGCTGGCCTGCTGAAGCGTGCCGCTCGTGAGCTGCGCTTCGAATTGCAGGACTGTTTCGTGATCGGCGATAAGGCATGCGACATTGATCTCGGTCGAGCGGTGGGCGCGACGACCGTCCTGGTGCGTACCGGCTACGGCGCGCGGGCGGCCGGCGATCCTTCGCTGACGCCGGATGTCGTGGCGGACGATTTGCGCGATGCCGCCTCCGTGATTGCACAACAATGCCACGTCTCTACGTCGCAGGACATACCGGCTTAGTCGGCTCGGCCTTGATGCGTCGGTTCTCCAAAGAGCCGACGTGGTCCGTGGTCACCGCGACCCGCGCCGAGGTGGATCTGACCCGCCAGGAGGCGGTCGAGACGTGGTTGCCGCGGGTTCATCCCGATGTCGTGATCATCGCCGCCGGACGGGTCGGCGGCATCGAAGCGAACCGCCGCTACCCGGCGGAGTTCATCTACGAGAATCTCATCATGGAAATGAATCTGATCCATGGGGCGTGGAAGGCCGGGGTCAAGCGGTTGTTGAATTTCGGCAGCAGCTGCATGTATCCGAAACGCTGCCCACAACCCATGCGCGCTGAGCATCTCATGACCGGACCGATGGAGCCCACCAGCGAGCCTTACGCCATGGCCAAGTGGGCGGGATTGTCGCTGTGCGACTCGTACAACCGTCAGTATGGCACGCGGTACGTCACCGTCATCCCCGCGACGGTCTATGGGCCGGGCGATTCGTTTGATCCGGAGGATGCCCATGTGCTCTCCGCGCTCCTGCGGAAGTTGTACGAGGCGGCCGAGCAGGGCCGTGGCGAGGTGACGTTGTGGGGCAGCGGGCAGGCGCGACGCGAGTTCTTATTCACGGATGACTTGGCGGAAGCCTGTGCACTGCTGCTCGACCACGATGAGGCGGCCAGCCCCATCAACGTGGGATCGGGGGCGTCGTGGACGATCCGCGAGCTGGCGGATCTCATCGCAGAGGTCGTCGGCTTCCGCGGGACCGTCCGCTGGGATGCCTCTCGTCCGGACGGGGCGCCGGAGAAACGGCTTGACTCGTCGCTGATCCAGGCGATGGGGTGGCGGCCGAGGACCAATCTACGCGGTGGAATCGAACAGACCTATCGCTGGTTCCTCGAACACGAACTGAGCGGCGCAGGAGACGCCACCTCATGAACGTTCTGGTGACGGGGGGAGCGGGGTATATCGGTTCGGTCTTAGTCCCTCTCTTGCTGCAAGAGGGCCATCACGTCGCCGTGATCGACAATTTCATGTATGGGCAGACCTCGCTGCTTGACTGTTGTCATCAGGCCGGTCTGACGATCATTCGAGCTGATGTGCGAGATCGCCGCGTCGTGGCGGATCGACTGAAACGGGTTGATGTGATCATGCCGCTGGCCTGCCTGACCGGTGCGCCGGCGTGCGATCGCACGCCCTCCGAGGCTCGCGGGATCAATCTGGAGGCCATTCGATTGCTGCTGGAATTGCGCAGTCGTTCACAAGTCCTCATTTTTCCGACGACAAACAGCGGCTATGGCATCGGCCAAGAGGGTCTCCATTGTACGGAGCAGACCCCCCTGCGTCCCGTCTCGCTCTATGGACAGCTCAAGGTCGAGGCGGAAGAGGCCGTGCTCGAAGCCGGCCATAGTGTCACGCTGCGTCTCGCCACCGCCTTTGGAATCAGTCCCCGCATGCGGCTGGATTTGCTGGTCAATGACTTCGTCTACCGCGCCCTCACCGATCGATTCCTCGTGGTCTTCCAAGGACATTTCAAGCGCAATTACATCCACGTGCGGGATATCGCCAGGGCATTGCTCCATGCCCTCGGGCATTTCGATCAGATGAACGGGCAGCCCTACAACGTCGGATTAAGCGATGCCAATCTCTCCAAGCTGGAGCTGTGCGCGGAGATCAAAAAACAGCTCCCGGCGTTCTACTACGTCGAAGCGGCGATCGGGGAAGACCCCGACAAGCGCAACTACATCGTGAGCAACGAAAAGATCGAGCGTACCGGCTTTCGGCCGAAGGTTTCCCTCCAAGACGGCATCGCCGAACTGATCAAAGGCTATCACGTGATCCGTCGCAACACGTACGCCAACGTATGAACGTCCTCATCACCGGAGGAGCCGGCTTTATCGGATCGCATCTCTGCGAGCGGCTCGTCGCAGAAGGGCACCACGTCATCTGTGTGGACAACCTCATCACCGGAACGCGCGTCAACGTGTCGCACCTGCAGTCACACGGGCGTTTCCAATTCCTCGAGCACAACATCAGCCAGCCGCTTGACGTCGAGGGACCTCTCGACCATATCCTGCACTTTGCCTCACCCGCCAGCCCCCCGGATTACCTGAAATATCCTATCCAGACCCTGAAGGTGGGTTCGCTCGGCACCTTGAATGCCCTGGGCATTGCGAAAGCGAAAGGCGCCAAGTTCCTCTTGGCCTCCACATCGGAAGTGTACGGCGACCCGCAGGTGCATCCCCAACCGGAGGGCTACTGGGGCCATGTCAATCCGGTCGGGCCTCGAGGGGTCTACGACGAAGCCAAGCGGTTCGCGGAAGCCTTGACCATGGCGTACCACCGTGAGCATGGAGTGGACACGAGGATCGTGCGCATCTTCAACTCGTATGGACCGCGGATGCGGCTCGATGACGGGCGGGCGATTCCCACCTTCATCGCTCAAGCCTTGCGGGGCGAGCCGCTGACGGTGTATGGTGATGGGAGCCAGACGCGGAGCTTCTGTTACATTGATGATCTGATCGAAGGCATCCGCCGACTGATGGACAGCGACCTCCATGAGCCGGTGAATCTCGGCAATCCGGATGAGTGCGCCATCCTGGAGATCGCCAAGCGGGTGCTGACGTATTGTAAGGAGACGGCCAGCCGGATCGAGTTCCGCCCGTTACCCCAGGATGATCCCAAGCAGCGTCAACCGGATGTGACGAAAGCCAAGACCCTCCTGAAGTGGCAGCCGGCGATTGATCTTGAGGAAGGGTTGTCAAAGACGATCGCGTGGCTCAGCCGATATGCAGGGCTCTCTCCTTCGCGCGGGTGACATGTCCACCAACGCACGCGGGTTCCTCGTGATGTTGTTGGGGGGCGGGCTCTGCGCGGCCCTCGTTGCTGAAATCATCTGGTGGGACGGCGGACTGGTTCGCCTTTCGGTTCCGCTCATGGAAGGGGTGGTGGTTCCGGTCCCACTCTTGTACTGGGCGAGCGTCGCGCTCTATGCCTGGTCCTTCAGCGTCTTCTTCGACCGTTCCCTCCGCGCGCGCTGGCGTTGGGCGATACGACTCGGGCTCTCCCTCCATCTGTTCGGCCTCTTCGCAAGCTTCGTCTGGCACTTGACGCACGAGCCGGGTGTTGCGACCTTCTCTCCCTGGTACGTGCGGTACTGCTTCGCGTTGTGGGGTGGCGTGCTGGTCGCGGGGATGGTGGCGGGCGCGCAGCTTCTCGCGCGGTGGCGCCGCAGGGGTACAGAGGATCCCTCGCTCTTCTTCCTCCCGCTTATCTTAGGATACGCGGCGCTGTGGGCTGTTTCGCTGGTGGTCGCTCGCTGGTTCACCGTTTGTGCAACCCTCCTGGGTGTGGCGGGAAGCGTGATGGCCTCGACCCGGATCGTCAAGGCGTGGAGTGCCCGCATCCGAACCGCCCTCGCGAGCGAGCCGGTGTTCCTTGCGGTCGTGTTCCTTGTCGCGCTGGCGTTCCGGCTGTTTTACACGACCCGCGTGATGTCGGATCCGAATTATTGGGAGACCGGCTCAGACGGACCGGCGTATGATGCGCTGGCGATGTCGTTGCTGCACGGTGGAAAGACGCCCTGGTCGGACATCCCCCTCTTTGCGCCGGGCTACGTTCGGTTCCTCGCGCTGATCTACTGGCTGGGCGGGAGGTCCTATTTTCTGGTCTGTGCCGTGCAATCGGTGATCGGGGCGCTCACGTGTCTCCTCCTGTACGACGTGGCCAAACGGCTATTTGGTCGGATGGTGGCGCGGATTGCCGCGGTGTTCGGGGCATTGGATTTTCTCATGATCTTTTCCGCGGCTGCGATCGGACACCAAGCCGTGGATCCCTTCTGGACGCTGTTGGTCGTCTGGTGCCTCCTCAGATATGTGGAGGATCCTCATCGGTGGGGCAGATGGATCGTTGGAATTGGCGGCTTGTTGGGGTGGGCGGCTGTAACGCGTGAAAGCAATATCATGTTCTGGTTCTTCCTCATCGGCTGGTTCCTGCTTGGCATCCGGGCCAAGCTGGGCTGGCGTACCGCCGTGATCCATGGCCTGGGATTGTCGCTCGGGTTCCTCGTCATCCTGGCCCCATTTGCGCTGAGCGTCCACGACGGGTCGCTTCACTTCCAAGGGGCGGGACGCCTCAACATGCAGTGGTTTGTCTCGATGAACTCACCCGTGAACATGCATGTGTGGCTCAATCCATGGCGCGATCCCCAGGGGGCTTGGGCGCTCTTCAGGACTCAGCCCTTGAACGTGATGGTGAACATGGCCGCCGCGGTTGCGGGGAATGCTCGCGTGCTGTTCTTTTCCCATGGGTTTGGCGCCTTTGATCCCATCTTCCTCATGCGGGGCAGCCTCTATTGGTCCTGGATGTGGTGGTATGCCTACGCGGCGGCGTGGGTGGGGTTCGGTGTGGTGCTCTGGCGCTCCTTGCGCGAACCGGTCAAGCGATTAGACTGGTGGCTGCTGCTCGTCGTGCTGGCTTCGCGCAGTGTCGTGCACCTCTTTTTCGAGTGCGCGTACCGACACCGAACTCCGCTCGAGCCGTTCCTCATCATGCTGGCCGCCTATGGGTTCTTCCGCCTCGTAAGTTTCTCATTGACAAACCCAAAGGCTCCATCACAATAGTATGAGGTCGTGAGTCTCGCAATGGCCAGAGTGCTCCTCATCAGCCCCAAGTATAACGGATATATCGTCGCACCCCATCTCGGGCTTGGCTACCTCGCGTCCGCCCTCCTGAAACGAGGGCACTCGGTCCGCGCGATCGATGGCCTTCGGGAAGACGTGCGCTACGACCCTCAGGAATACGATTGGGTCGGGTTGACCTCGATGACGACCTACTTCCCGGAAATGGTTGAAGAAGTCAAACGGGCCAAATCATTCGGCCTGCCGACCGTGATCGGTGGACCCCATACCATTGCCAATCCTGAACAAGCGCTCGTCCAGTCAGGAGCTGATTTTGCGTGTATGGCAGAAGGGGAGGTGCTGCTCAACGAGCTGGTCGAAGGGAAGGCTCCATCAGACATTGAGGGACTGGTGTATTGGAAAGATGGCGCACCCTTTCGAACCTGCGCCAAACCGACCTTCTATCCTGACATCGATGATTTCGGCCAACCCGCCTGGGATCTCATTGACCCGCGAAGCTACCCGAAAGCCCCGCATGGGATGATTGCGCGGCGGTTTCCCCTCGCCCCCATCATCACCTCCCGAGGCTGTCCGTATTCCTGCACCTATTGCAGCGCCCCGATCACCGCCGGCAAAAAGATGCGCTGGCGAAGCGTCAACGCCGTCGTCAGCGAGATCGCGATGCTGCATGAGCAATACGGCGTGCGTGAAATTCAAATTGAGGATGATAACTTCACGATCAAACGAGATCGGGTGTTCGAGTTCTGCGAGGCCCTGATCCGCAAGAAGCTCGACGTCATCTGGAGTCTCCCCAACGGGGTGCGGATCGATCGGTTGGATCCGGAAATGCTGGCGATCATGAAACGTGCCGGCTGTTACCTCATGTCCCTGGGGATCGAATCCGCCAACCAACGGATCCTCGACCTCGTCAAGAAGCGACTCAATGTCGAGCTGGTTCGAAAAGTCGTCGGGTGGGTCAGCGATGCCGGGATCGAGTCCTGCGGGTTTTTCATGATTGGATTTCCGACAGAAACTCGCGAAGAGATTCAACAAACGGTGGACTTTGCGCTCTCCCTTCCGCTCTCTCGTGCCAATTTTACCAAGGTGACGCCGCTTCCCGGGACGGAGCTCTACGAGCTGTGGAAACAGGAGTATGCTCAGGGAGAAGAGGTGGATTGGTCGACATTTAATTTTTATACGTTTAATCCAAAAATGGCCAAGGTCAGCTCTGAGGAGCTCTCAACGATCCAACGCCGTGCCAACCGGAAATTTTACCTCAAGCCGAGCACCATCTTCTGTTTGCTCACGCGCATCAGATGGGATCAATACCGGTATTTCTTCCGGAGGGTGTTCAATTTACTTGGGATGTACAAGATCACGGGCAAATACGTCGACTCCCGTCGCTATACCGCCAATCCGAAAGCCATCCCCTCAGGCGGTCCTGTCATCTCTGCGCCATGAGACCTGGCGCGTCTTCTCCCTTAGGCGCCAGCGCCTGCGCCGTTTCCGCCTTGTCAGACCGCGAAGCGGTTTGATCCAATGAGATTTCTTGCACAATGCAACGAGGAGGAACACCGATGATCGCAGAACTCGGCTCGTGTGTGGCGTACATCAATCCAGGAACCGGCAGCCTCCTGCTGCAATTCCTCCTGGTCGGTGTCGCGGGCGTCTTCGTGACCTTCCGGAACTCCAAGGCGTGGTTCACAGAGCGCTTTAGCCGCAAGAAAAATCCCCCGCGGTCCTGACACGATCTGATGACATGGTGGACCGCCTGGCAGCAAGCGAGGGTGTTTTTCGCCCTGGAACCAAAGGCCCGCTCGATTGTCTTCTATGCGGAAGACGCCGCGTCCTGGGTTCACTGGGAAACCATCATCCAAGAGCTGACCGGACCCCTCGAACGAGACCTCTGCTATTTGACCTCGAGCCTGGCGGATCCCATCCTTCAAACCGAGCACCCGCGGATCCGTCCGTTCTATATTGGCGAGGGCGCCTGCCGGACATGGGTATTTCTGAATCTCCACGCCGGCGTCATGGTGATGACGATGCCGGACCTCGAGACCTTCCACATCAAGCGCTCAAGGGCGCACTCGGTCCACTACGTGTACGTGTTCCATAACATGCTCAGCACGCACATGGTCTTTCGCCGCGGGGCCTTTGATCATTTCGACACCATCTTCTGCGTTGGGCCGCATCATCTTCAAGAAATCCGCGCCACTGAGGCGCGCTACGGGTTGCCCCCCAAACGCTTAGTGTCGCACGGGCATGGTCGCTTGGAAGCCTTGCTGCGCGAGCGGGACCGTCGCACCATCTCTCAAACCGTGAGGCCTGGTGCGCCCCGCCGCGTGCTGGTCGCGCCGTCGTGGGGGCCTCACGCATTGCTGGAGACGTGCGGAGAGGAATTGGTTCGGATTCTCGTCGAAGCCGGCTATCAGGTGACCGTGCGGCCGCACCCCATGACCCAATGGAAGCACCCCGAGCTGTTACGGCGATTGAGCGCCCTCCTGAGCGCCCATCCGTCCTGTGCGCTGGAAACCGATGTGGCCTCACAAGAATCGCTCCACGCGGTGGAGATCATGATCAGCGACTGGTCCGGAGCGGCGCTGGAGTATGCGTTTGCGATGGAGCGGCCCGTCCTGTTCATTGATGTGCCGAAGAAAGTCAACAACCCCCGCTACGCGGACATTTCCTGCGAGCCGATGGAGGTCAAGATTCGGAGTGAGATCGGCGCGATCGTGGATCCGAAGCGGCTGGCCGAGGTCCCGCGTCACATCGAAGCGCTCTGCGCCGCGCCTGAGTCGTTCAGAGCGCGCATTCAGGTGTTGCGGCAGCAGATGGTCTTTCACGTCGGCAGCAGCGGTGCGGTCGGGGCGCGAGAGATCGCCGCCCTCGCAGACGGTATCACGGACGAGCCGGCCGAGGGACTCCTCGCGGCGGTCGGCTGTTCCAGAGGGTTCTCCTCATGAGGAAACGGGATTTGTTCTGGGCGGCGTTTGGGTTGGTCGCCCTCTTTGTGCAGCTGCCGATCGTCAAGATGATCTTGGATGATCCCCAAACGCTGCACATAGGGGTGTGGAACAACCCGACGTTTCTCGTCTTCTCTGTTCTCACGTTTTTGGCCATCCCGATTGGCCTTGGCATCATGCTGGCCAGCCTGTATTCCCTGTATCCTAAGAGCTGCCTCCTCCTGATGGCGATGGGGATCAGCTTTATGGTCGCCGGCCAAATCAACTTCTATTATTTACACGTCTACTTCCTGCGCGCTCCCTGGAAGCGTCCGTTGTTCGCGGTCCTCTTCCTGCTGCTCATCGTGCCCTTGCTCCGATACCGACAGCAGGTGATCCGGGTGCTGAAGGTGTCCGGTCTGTTTGGGGTGGCGATTTTCGCCTTCTTTGCGGCTGAGGCCGCCCCCTCGCGTCTGACGATGGCATTGCCGCCAGCCCCCGACGTCCTCTCCCTGACCCACGACACCCCCACGGTCTTTTTTCTCACCTCTGAGAAATTGGTGGCCAGTTATGTGGCCGATGAGGACGGGCGCATTCTGGCGGATCGTCTCCCCAACCTGGCCCGGTTCGTGGCGGAGGCGGACTACTACCCCAAGGCGTACGCCAACCATACGGCGACGGCCTATTCGCTCAAGACCCTGTATTCCGGACGCTACTGGACCAGAGAGCGAAAATGGGTGGGCTATCCCACCCTGGTCTCGATCCTCGGAGCCGGCCGCAGAACGCACATTGTCACGGAGATGCTCCCGGAGTACTGCCGCCCGCCCGCCGTCTGCGAACGGGTGGTCGGGCAGGAGGGTTTCACGAGCCGCGCCCTGCTGCGGGGCTGGTACGGCACGTATCTCCACTCCATCCTCCCACCGTACGTTCAAGCGCGACTGGTGCGGGTGATCGGCCCGCAGGGCGAGCGGGCGCTCGGCTTGCATGCCGTCAACATCGTGAGCCAGCTGTGGGACGTGGAGATTGGCTCCCACGTCGACGTGGGCCTGCGCCAGTGGGAGCGCCTGAGGGCGTTGGTCCTGGCCGACGGCCAAGCTCCAGCGCTCTACCTCGCACACAACTTCATGACCTATGATTCACCGGTGACCACCTCCGTACTCAGGGGCGATGCGCCCCAGTCCGCGGCCGAGTACCATGAGGAGTTGGAAGCGGCACGGGAATCCCTCCGTCCGTTCGATACCGCTTTGGGAGAGTTTCTCGATCAACTTCGGGCCTCGGGCCTGTACGATCGTTCACTCATCTTCATCGGCTCCGATAGCGGCCACGATCCGTTTGTCAGGTCAGTGGGGTCTAAGGGGGAGTCGCTCGACACGCTGACGATCCATCCCGACTTGGTGCGGATTTTTCTGGCGATCAAACGTCCCGGGCAACGAGCGGGCCGGGTGTTTGCGGCGCCGATTCAGCAAGTGGATGTGCTGCCGACCATCCTGGCGCATCTTGGCATTGACCCGGCGCCCTTTCACTTTGCCGGCATCCCGGTGACCGATCCTGATCAGACGTGGGAGTTGTCCCAGCGTCCCCTGAGATTCGCCATCACCTCGGCGCATTCCGGGATTCTGTATTATCTGCTCACTGATCCTCACGGGACGCTGCGTCGCGTCAAGCGATTCTGACCATGGGCCGGCAGGGGATGATCCGCGTATTCACGGGACTGCACTGGGTCTTATGGAGCGCGATGGTCACGCTGCTCGTCATTGCCTTGACGTTTGCGGATTCCACAGATGCGGCGGATGTGCTAAAGCGCCAACTCGTGATCGGCCTGATGATCCTGGCCGGAGGAGGCTGCGCCTTGCTCGTGAAGGAACCGACGCGACGGTGCTGGATCTGGATCGAGCGACTCACCAGGTTGTCGGACGATAACAACCGTTCCAGTATCGACCTCCGTGTCACGATGTTAGGGCGCTGGGCCGTCTTGACAAGTTGCGCGATCGGGGTCGTGGCGTTCCTGCGTTTTTGCAAGCACAGAGGTTGGGGAGGGCTTCAAGCGGTTGAGTTGTATACCTACCACTCCTTCGTCCTGTACGTTGGGCCGTGGCTTCTCCTGACGGCTGCCGCCCTCGCCATCGTGGCGACGACCCTCGCTGTAGCCAGGCGATCCGCCCTCCGGCGCTGACGGCGCGATCATCCCTCACGCCGTGCATTTTCTCTTGACAAGGACTTCAGATCGTTTAGAGTATCTTCAATATGTTCATGTTTTGAACAGCTTCCGTTCACGCTGTGAACATCCCCCCAGAGAAAGAGGCGCATGAAGCAAAGCACATACCGGGACATGCATCTGCTGAACGAGGTGACCAACTCGCCGGATGCCACCCAGCGGGAACTTTCCCAACGGATCGGCGCGGCGCTGGGTCTGACCAACCTGATGCTGCGCCGCCTGGCCAAGAAAGGCTACATCAAGATTACGGGGACCAAGCGCAGCCGGATCCGGTACCTGATCACGCCGCAAGGCATCCTCGAAAAGTCCCGCCTGACGTACGAATTCATCCACTACTCTCTGCAGCTCTACGGCCGCGTCCGCTCCTTTCTGCGCGAACAGCTCACACAGGTCGCGAAGGCCGGCCACCGGCGGATCGTGCTGTGCGGCACCAACGAGTTGGCCGAGATTGCCTTTCTCACGATTCACGAAATGGGACTTGAGCTCGTGGGGGTAGTGGACGATGCCCCAAGCCGCCAGCAATTTCTTGGTCGTTCCGTTCGCTCCGTCGCCGAGATCGGCGCCTTCGCCTACGACCGGATGGTTGTCGCCTCGCTGCGCTGGGGTGACGGCGGCCTGGACCGCCTGGCTGCCCTGGGGGTGCCGATGGAGCGTCTCATCGTCCTGCCTGAATCCGGGTTTGCGAATCCGAACGTTCAAACCGCGGCGCTTGACCGCATGTTGGCCAACCACGCCTCGGCGGTATCGCTGCCCGAGACCTCCGAGGCCATCTCGCTGGCCGAGCCGCGCAGCCATTAGTATGCACACGGCCGTGACGAGTGTGGCTCCCAAAACGCCCTATCGAATAACCTTCGGTCACATTGAAATCGGCGAGACCGCCAGACGATGGCTGAACGACGCGCTTGACCGCCATTGGGTTTCGGAAGGGCTGAATGTGCAGCGCTTCGAGCGAGAGTTTGCTAGGGCGTTCGGCTATCGCCACGCGGTCGCAACCAGCTCCGGGACGGATGCCGGCATCGTGGCGATGAGTGCGTTGTTGGAGCGCGGGGCTGCGCGCGGCGATGAGGTGATCACGCCGGCGCTGGCGTTTGTGGCGACCGCCAACTGCATTCTAGCCGCCGGCCTCACGCCGAAATTCGTCGACGTCGAACTGGAGACGCTCACTATCAATCCCGCCCTGATTGGAGCGGCCATCACGCCTCACACGCGCGCGATCCAGGTGGTCCACACGATGGGTAAGCCGTGCCGAATGAGAGACATCCTGGCCATCGCCAAGCGCCATCGTCGAGCGGTGATTGAAGATTGCTGCGAAGCGCACGGGGCGACGTTGAACGGCCAGGTCGTCGGTTCTTTCGGCGACATGGCGCTCTTCAGCTTTTATGCGGCTCACATGATCTGTAGCGGGGAGGGGGGGATGATCGCCGCCAGCGAGGACGAGTGGGCGTTGCTGTGCCGCTCGATTCGCACCCATGGTCGCCGAGACGGGCAACCCGCCTTCCACTTTGATCGAGTGGGATTCAACTCGAAGATGAACGACCTCGAAGCCGCGATCGGCCTTGAGGGCTTGGAGCTATTTGATCGGACCTTCGCCGTTCGGCGTCGCCATCTGGCGCGGTTGTGGGAGCTGTTGCGTCCGATGGAGGATCGTCTGATCCTGTACCCGGACGGGCCTGGTGAGGTGATCTGTCCCCATGCCTTTCCGTTGGTGTTGCGAGACGCGTCGCGTTCCATCGAAGGACTCTATGAGCATTTGGAGGGCCGAGGGATTCAATGCAAGACGCTCTTCGGATCATTGCCGACCCAACATCGCGCCTTGGCCTTCCTCGGCTATCGTCTCGGGCAATTCCCCGTCGCCGAGCGAATCGGAGAGACGGGGTTGCACTTCGGCGTGCATCAGTACTTGACGGATGACGACATCGCCTATGCTGCAGAAAGCGTCGCCTCCTACTTTGCGTGAGGCGCCAGCGGCCCGTGAGGCCTCCGTGAAGCACGCGGAAGCCTTGGCGCTGTACCGGAAGCTGTTGTTGGTGCGCCGCGCGGAAGAGAAGATCCGCGAAGAATACCCCACCAATGACATGAAGACACCGGTCCACCTCGGCATCGGGGGGGAAGCCATTGCGGTGGGGGTCTGCCACGCGGCGCCGCCTGGCGCCAGGGCGTTTGGGACCTACAGGAATCACGCGTGGTATCTGGCGATGACCGGCGAGACCGACCGGTTCTTCGGCGAGCTCTATGGCAAGGCCATTGGTGCGGCCAAAGGGAAAGCCGGCTCCATGCACCTGGCGGCTCCTCAGCACGGGTTGATCGCCACCTCCGCAGTGGTCGCCACCACCATTCCGCTCGCGGTGGGTGCGGCGCTGGCTCATCAGTACCGCGATGAGCCGACGCTGGTGGTGTCGTTCTTTGGGGACGGCGCCGTGGAAGAGGGCGCGTTTTGGGAAAGTCTGAACTTCGCCTGTTTGAAGCGGCTGCGCATCCTCTTTGTGTGTGAAGACAACGACCTGGCCATCCATATCCCGACCAGCCAGCGGCAAGGATTCCGCTCCATTCCAGATGTCGTGCGGGGATTTCGCTGTCATGTCATGAGCGGGGCGGGGTACGATCTCCGGACGGTCATGACCTCCGCTCACACACTCCTTGAGCGGATGGAAACCGATCCGCGTCCGGGGTTCTTGCACCTGACCTATTTCCGATTCCTCGAGCATGTGGGTCCCCTGGAAGATTTTCACGCGGGGTATCGCCAGAAACCGTCGCCGGACGAGTTAGCCCGTCTCGATCCAGTCCGGCGCTTTGAGCAAGCACTGCGTGAAGATGGTGTCACCGACCACGAGCTGGAGGCGCTGCGCCTGTCGGTGGACGAACAACTGACTCGCAGCGTTCGAGCGGCTCAACAGGCGCCGTTTGCGTCCCCTGCTGAACTCTCAACCGACGTATGGGCCTAGCGACTCGCACCACCTTTCGGGATGCCCTCGCGGCCGCGTTAGCCGATGAGATGGACGCGGATCCCTCGGTGTTCGTGTTCGGCCTGGACGTCTCGGACCACAAGCGCATCTTCGGCTCCACCGCAGGACTGGTAGAGCGGTTTGGAGACCGGCGGTGCTTTATCACCCCACTCTCTGAAGAGAGCATGACCGGTGTGGCGATCGGGGCTGCGGTCTCCGGTCTTCGGCCGGTGCATGTGCATATCCGGGCGGATTTTATGCTGCTGGCGATGAACCAGATCGGCAACATGCTTTCGAGTCTCCGCTACATGAGCGGTGGGCAGCTTCGCCTGCCGCTGGTGATCCGGGCGGTCATTGGGCGGGGTTGGGGGCAGTCGGCCCAACACAGCAAGTCGCTCCACGGTCTCTTTAGCCATTTTCCAGGTTTGAAAGTGGTTCTGCCCACCACGCCCCAGGATGCCTACAGTCTCTTGCGCGCCGCGATTCGCGATGACAATCCCGTCATCTTCCTGGAGCATCGATGGCTGTATGACGTGGAGGGCGAGGTGGATCGCAGCCGCCGTCTGCCGTTGGGCGAGGCGACGGTGCGGCGATTCGGCAAGGACCTGACGGTGATCGCGACGTCGTGGATGACGGTCGAGGCGATGAAGGCCGCCGAGGTCATGGCCAAGCGGGGTGTCGAGCTGGAGGTCGTGGATGTGCGTAGCGTGGTGCCGTTGGATGAGGCGACGCTGGTCGATTCGGTGAAGCGGACGCGCCGGTGCATCGTCGCCGACTACGACTGGACCTTCTGCGGGTTTGCGGCGGAGGCGGCGGCGCTCATCAGCCATCGCTGCTTCGAGATCTTGGAGCGGGCGGTTGAACGGCTCGGATTTGCGCAGGTCCCCTGTCCCACCACGCGGCCGCTGGAGAACCTGTTTTATCCCAACGCGGTCAGCATCCTCCGCACCGCGGAGCACATGCTGAAGCTTGAGCCGGCCGATCTGAGCGGCGAATCGTTCTACAGCCATGAGCAGCGGTTCAAAGGACCCTTTTAACCGATGATGTCTCCTGATTCGCTGGTCTTGGAAACGCCTGTGAGCCAGGCCGAGCCGAACCGGCCTCCCCCACCAGGTCCGCTGCGGGCCCTCTGGGTTGAGCTGCGACCCACGCAGTGGGTGAAAAATTTCTTCGTGTTGGCTCCGCTCTTCTTTTCGCCGCACGTCTTTTCCCTGGACGCACTCCTGCGCAGCCTCGCGGCCTGTGGATGTTTCTGCCTCGCCAGCAGTTCGATCTACCTCTTGAATGATCTCACCGATTGCGCACAGGACCGCCTCCATCCGGAAAAGCGCCGCCGCCCGCTGGCCGCGGGGCTGCTGCGTGTGGGGATCGCCCGAGCCGCGGTTGTGGGGTTGTTGCTGCTGAGTCTGTTGGGTGGGGCCGCCTTGAGCGTGTCCTTAGCCCTTGTCCTCTCAACCTATTGGGGACTGAACCTGCTCTATGCCTGGAGGCTCAAGCATGCCGTCATCCTGGATGTTTTCGTGGTCGCAGCCGGCTATCTCTTGCGGGTGCTTGCCGGGGCCGTCGTGCTCCAAGTGACGATGAGCGCGTGGGTGCTGATTTGCACGACGTTGTTGGCGTTGTTCATCGCCCTCTGCAAACGTCGCCATGAGCTCGTGCTCCTCGAGGACGGCGCGCCGAATCACCGGCAAGTCCTGACGGATTACCCTCTGCCGTTTCTCGATGCGATGGTCGGCATTATCACGGCTTCCGCACTGGTCAGCTACACGCTCTACACCGTGAGCGAGGAGATCGTCGGGCGATTTGGTTCGCCAGGGCTGCTGCTGACCGTCCCGTTTGTCTTGTATGGGTTCTTCCGTTACCTCTATTTGGTCTATCACAAGGAAGAAGGGGGAGACCCGACCCAGAGCATTCTGACGGACCGCCCGATGATGGTGAATCTGCTGTTGTGGGTGGCGACCGCCGGCGTGATTCTCTACGGAGAACGCATGAGATGAGGGCAGCGCCGGACCTCGACGTGGTGCTGATCAATCCGGGGAGTCGCGCCCAGGTCTATCAGGGGCTTGGCACGACGTTGACCGCGATTGAGCCGCCGGTGTGGGCGGGATTGATGGCGACGTTTCTCCGTCGGAAAGGCTGCTCCGTGGCCGTTCTCGATGCCGAAGCTGAAGAACTCACACCCGACGCGGCGGCAGCGCGAGCCATCGCGATGAAACCGCGCCTGATCGCCGTGGTCGTCTACGGCCACCAGCCCTCTGCCTCGACCCAGAACATGACCGCGGCCGGGGCGATCTGCACCGCAATCAAGCGGCGTCATCCCGAGCAGGCCGTGCTCTTAGTTGGCGGTCATGTCGCCGCGCTGCCTGAGCGCACCCTGCGCGAGGAGGCAGGGGATTTCGTCTGCAGCGGCGAGGGGCTCTACACGATGTGGGAATTGATCGAGGCGTTGAAGACCCCGCATCCCGAGCTGCAGAAGGTTCGGGACCTGTGGTATCGCGAAGACGGCGCCATCCGGCACAATCCCGCAGCACCCCTGCTCAAAGACCTCGCCGGCGAGATGCCTGGCGTTGCGTGGGATCTGTTGCCGATGGAAAAATACCGCGCGCATAACTGGCATGCCCTCGGCGAGCCGTCGCGTCAGCCGTATGCGAGTTTATATACAACCCTTGGGTGTCCGTTCCATTGTCAGTTCTGCTGTATCCAAATTCCGTTCAAGAGTGGGGAAAAGGAGCTTGGACTGAAAGCCACGACGAACAGCTACAGATTCTGGAGTATCGAATCCGTGATGGCACAGCTTGACACCCTGGTCAATCAGTACGGGGTACGGCACGTCAAGATCGCGGATGAGATGTTTGTGCTTCACCCCAAGCATGTCCTCGGAATCTGCGAAGCCATCATCGCGCGCGGCTACGATCTGAACATCTGGGCCTACGCGCGAGTCGATACGGTGCGGGAAGAGATGGTGGAGGTGCTCAAACGTGCCGGTTTCCACTGGCTGGCGTTCGGGATCGAGGCGGCCAACGCGCGGGTACGGGATCACGTGCAGAAAGGCTTCGATCAAGAGGACATCGCCAAGACCATCACTCGGGTGCGGGAGGCCGGCATCTACGTGATCGGCAACTACATGTTCGGCTTGCCCGAAGACGACCTCGCCACGATGCAGGAAACACTCGATCTGGCACTCGAGCTCAACTGTGAGTTCGCCAATTTCTATTCCTGTATGTCTTACCCTGGAAGCGCGCTGTATGAACTGGCCATTCAGAATGGCTGGCCGCTGCCGCAGCGGTGGTCCGGCTACTCCCAGCATGCGGTGGACACCCTGCCGCTGCCGACGAACTACCTCTCAGGGGCGGAGGTGTTGCGGTTTCGCGATCACGCCTTCGAGACGTACTTCACCTCGTCCAGGTACCTGGAGATGATCCGCCAGAAGTTCGGCGAAGAAACCGTGGCGCACATCCGACAGATGGCGTCGCATAAGCTGACAAGGCAGCACGCGCCCGTCGCAGCATGATCATCAGCCGCACGCCGTACCGGATCTCATTTTTTGGAGGCGGCACCGACTATCCGGTGTGGTTCCAGGAGCACGGAGGCGCGGTGTTGGCGACGACCATTGATAAATACTGCTACCTCACCTGCCGGTATCTGCCGCCGTTCTTCGAACACAAAAGCCGGATCGTCTACTCGAAGGTCGAGTCGGTGGCATCGAACGATCAGATCGAGCACTCCGCGGTCCGGGGGGTGCTGCGTGCTCTCCACATCACGGAAGGACTGGAAATCCACCACGACGGAGACTTGCCCGCCAGGACGGGCCTAGGGTCGAGTTCCGCTTTTACGGTTGGTTTCTTGCACGCCCTTCATGGCCTCAAGGGTCGGATGCCCACCAAGATGCAGCTCGCGCGCGAGGCGATCCACATCGAGCAAGAGGTGCTCAAAGAGTCTGTGGGGTCACAAGATCAGATCGTCGCCGCCTTTGGGGGATTCAATCGGATTGACTTTCCGACCGACCACCGTTTTCAGGTCTCACCGGTCATGATCGATGAGACGCGGCGTACGCGCCTCCAGGAACACCTGATGCTCTTCTTTACGGGGTTTTCGCGCACGGCCTCGGACATCGCCCGCGACCAGATCCAGGCGACGCCGAAGAAGACCGCGGAGCTGCGCGCGATGCAACAGATGGTGGATGAAGCCATTCGGATTCTACAGGAAGAGATCGATCTCACAGCGTTCGGGCGGTTGCTCCATGAGGGCTGGCAGGTGAAACGCAGTCTGACTAGCCGGATTTCCACGCCGCAGATCGACACCCTCTACGAGACGGCGCGAGCCGCCGGTGCCATCGGCGGCAAGCTCCTCGGCGCCGGCGGTGGGGGCTTCCTCTTATTATTCGTGCGGCCCGAGGAGCAGGATCGCGTGCAAGCCGCGCTGCGGGGCGTGTTGCACGTGCCGTTCCGGTTCGAGACCGGCGGCAGTCGGATCATCTTTTGTGAATCGTCCGAGGAAACGCTTCCGGCTCGCGCCGCCGCGGCTCGGCCGCGCGCGCTGGCCGGAACAGTCTGATGATGCGCACGCTGGTGACGGGAGGGGCAGGGTTTATCGGGAGTCATCTGGTCGAGCGGCTACTCGCCGATGGCCATCAGGTTGTGGCGCTGGATAACCTGTCCACCGGCCGCCTCAGCAATCTGGCGTCCGTCACAGACCAGACGCGCCTGGTGATCCATCAGGTGGACGTGACCAACCAGCCGGAAGTTCGTCGGCTGATGGCGGGAACCGAGTGGGTGTTTCATCTGGCCGCCCTGGCGGATATCGTCCCTTCGATTGAGCGGCCGTGGGCGTACTACCGGGCGAACGTGGAAGGGACGCTCTCCATGTTGGAGGCCGCCCGTGCCGTCGGCGTCAAGCGGTTGCTCTACGCCGCTTCCTCATCCTGCTATGGGATTCCAGACGTGCACCCCACGCCTGAAGACGCGCCGATCCGGCCGCAATATCCGTACGCGTTGACGAAATGGTTGGGCGAACAGCTCGTCCTCCACTGGGCGCAGGTATATCGGTTGCCGGTGGTGTCGTTGCGCCTCTTTAATGTGTACGGCCCACGGGCCCGGACCTCCGGCGCCTACGGCGCCGTCTTCGGCGTGTTTCTGGCGCAGAAGCTGGCGGGCCAGCCGTTCACCGTCGTAGGGGACGGCTCGCAGACGCGGGATTTTACCTACGTGACGGATGTCGTCGAAGCCTTCCTGCGGGCCGCGACGTCCGAGGTCACCGGCGAGGTGTTCAACGTCGGCTCCGGCTCCACCTCGACGGTCAACCGGCTCGTGGAGTTGCTCGGCGGTCCGATCGTCCACATTCCCAAACGGCCGGCAGAGCCGGACTGCACGTTCGCTGACACCACAAAGATCCGCCGAACGTTGGGCTGGGAGCCTCGCGTCAATTTTGAGACCGGTGTGCGATGTCTGTTAGAGCATCTAGAGGATTGGCGCGACGCGCCCGTCTGGACGCCGGAAACGATTGAGCAGGCGACGCGGACGTGGTTTGAGCATCTCTCACCCGCGGCCATGATCTCATGATGGACAACGACCAGAAGATCAAAGCACTGGGCGAGTTGCAGAGGATTCTCGAGGCGGCCCGCGCTGACGGCCGTCGGGTCGTCCACTGCCACGGTGTCTTTGACCTCCTGCATCCCGGGCACATCCTCCATTTCAAGGAAGCGCGCAAACAAGGCGATCTCCTGGTAGTCACCGTGACGCCGGACCGATTCGTCCGTAAAGGCCCCGGCCGGCCGGTGTTCAACCAACGCCTCCGGCTGGAGTCGATCGCGGCCTTGGAAACCGTGGATTACGCGGCGCTCAACGAGTGGCCGACCGCCGTGGAAACGATCCAGCGGCTCAAGCCCCACGTGTATGTGAAAGGCCAGGACTACGCGCAGGCCGCCTCAGATGTCACGGGCCGGATCGTGGATGAAGAAGCGGCGGTCAAGGCGGTGGGCGGTCGGCTGGTCTTCACGAACGAGGAGGCATTCAGCTCGAGCCACATCCTCAACCGCTTCTTCAGCGCCTATCCCGACCACACCCAACAGTACCTCCAGGCCTTCCGTCAGCGCTACCGCGCCGAGCAGGTCATCGACGCGCTCAAGCGCCTGGAGGACTTGCGGGTGCTGGTCGTTGGCGAGGCGATTCTGGATCAGTACTGTTACTGTTTCCCGATGGGGAAGTCGCCAAAAGAAACGATTGTCTCGACGCGATTCGTCTCCGAAGAGCATTTCGCCGGCGGCTCGCTGGCCGTGGCGAATCACCTCGCGGGGTTCTGCCGCGAGGTGACGCTCCTGACGGCCCTCGGCGCCGAGGCCGCACAACAGGCGTTCATTCGATCCAAACTGAAATCGAACGTCCGGTTGGAAGTGGTCATCACGGAGGAACGTCCCACGATTCGAAAGCGCCGTTACCTGGAGCCGAACTTCCTCACCAAGATGTTTGAGGTGGAGTACCTCGACGATGCCCCGATTCCTGAGCCGGTGGAGCGGACGCTGCACGAGCGATTGCAGCGCCTGCAGCCGGCGCATGACATGGTGGCCGTCAGCGATTTCGGGCACGGCCTGATGACGGAACCTCTCCGGCAGTTCCTCTCCACCTGCGGGGCGTTCCTGGCCCTCAACAGCCAGAGCAACAGCGCGAATCTCGGTTTCAACCCCGTGACCAAGTATGCCCGCGCCGATTTCGTCTGCATTGACGAACCGGAGCTGAAGTTGGCGGCCGGCAGCCAGTACGGGGCCTTGCCGATGATGGCCGAGCAGGTGAAAGCCCGCCTTCGCACCGGCGCCATGCTGGTCAGCCGCGGGCCGGGCGGGTCGCTGATCCTCTCGGACGGAGCTCAGGCCGTGGAGACCCCGGCGTTGGCGACGAAAGTGGTCGATCGCACCGGCGCGGGCGATGCGCTCTTTGCCATCGCCTCGCCCTGCGTCTACCGGCGACTTCCGGTGGAGTTGGTCGGGTTTATCGGCAATTGCGTCGGCGCCCTGGCGGTGGAGATCGTCTGCAACCGCGACCCGGTGGATCCGATCCTGCTGCAGAAGTTCGTGACGAGCCTACTGCGATGACGCCATTCAGCCGTGTGGCCGTGACGGGTGGGGCGGGCTATGTCGGCAGCGCCCTCGTGCCGGCGCTGGTGGAGGCGGGCTACGACGTGACGGTGCTCGATTGTTTTTTCTACGGGGACCACGTCTTCGACGGTCTCCGCGGCCACCCGTGCCTCCATCCCGTGCGGCTCGACATCCGGGATGAGCGCGCGCTGACCGCCGCCCTCCAAGGGATGGAGGCGGTGGTTCACTTGGCCTGCATCTCGAACGACCCAAGCTTTGAATTGGATCCGCGACTGGGCAAGTCCATCAACTACGATGCGTTTGCCGGAGTGCTGCGGGCGGTCCGAGCCAACAGCGTGAAACGATTCATCTACGCGTCGAGTTCGAGCGTCTACGGGGTGAAGGACCAGCCGGACGTGCGGGAAGAGGACGCCTGTGAGCCGCTCACCGACTATTCGCGGTACAAGTGGCTGTGCGAACAACAGCTTCGGGACGAAGGTCTGGGGTCGTGTGAATGGGTGATTCTTCGGCCGGCCACCGTCTGCGGCTGGGCGCCACGGCTGCGCCTGGATCTGACGGTGAACCTGCTGACGATCCACGCGCTGGTCAACCGCGTCATCACCGTCTTCGGCGGCACGCAGCTGCGGCCAAATCTCCATATCCACGACATGGTCGCCGCGTATCGCGCGATGCTGGAAGCGCCGGGAGATCTCGTGCATGGGCAGACTTGGAATGTGGGTTACCAGAACCGGTCCGTGATGGAGTTGGCCGAGCTGGTGCGCCGGCAGCTCGGCGATCCCGCGGCGCGCATCGAGGTGCGGCCGACGGATGACGTGCGGTCGTACCACATCAATGCGGACCGCATCCGGCAAGCCGTGGGGTTTGCGCCCCGGTGGACGATCGAGGAGGCGGTGCAGGGACTGTGCGAGGCGTATCGGGACGGGAAGATCCCCAATCCTCTTACCGACCCGCGCTACCACAATCTGAACATGATGCAGCAGCTGTTGCAACAGGAGGAGCTGTTCGTTGGCTGACGCCACGATCGTGAAACCGTCGTCCCGACCCCGTATGCGGGTGGGTTATTCGTATCTGCAGCGGCAGTTCGCGCAGCCGGACGAGATCCTGGAGCAGATCCGCGCGCTGGTGACAACGGGCCAGTACACGCTCGGTCCTGCCGTGGAGCAGTTCGAGCAGGCGTTCGCCTCCTTTCTCGGCGTCCGACATGCGATTGGCGTCGCCAACGGGACCGATGCCTTGATGCTGAGCCTCAAGGCGCTGGGCATCGGCCAGGGGGACGAAGTCATCACCGCCGCCAGCACGTTTGTGGCCACCGTCGGAGCCATCCAGGCCGCCGGCGCACGGCCCGTGCTGGTGGATGTCACGCCCTATTTCACGCTCGATCCGGCGCGAATCGAACGGGCGATCACGCCGCGCACGAAAGCGATCCTTCCGGTCCACCTGACGGGGGACGTCGCCGACATGGAGGCCATCCGTGAGCTCGCCTCGTGCCGAGGCCTGGCGGTCGTGGAGGACGCCTGCCAGGCGATCGGGGCCACCTACCACGGCCAGCCGGCCGGCGGGATGGGCGCCTGCGGGGCGTTCAGCCTCCATCCGCTCAAGAACCTGAACGTCTGGGGCGATGGGGGGGTCATCGTGACGAACGACGCGGCGCTCAACGAACGATTGCGCCTGTTGCGCAACCACGGCCTGCAGGGCCGCAATGAAATCGCCCTCTTGGGGTACAACAGCCGTTTGGATACCCTCCAGGCGATCGTCGGCAACTGGCTGATGACGCATCTGCCGGACATCAACCAGCGCCGGATCGACAACGCCGCCGCGTACGACGTGGCGTTCGGCGCCATGGCCGGCGACCTGGCGCTGCCGCCGCGCCGTCCAGGAATCCGCCGAGTGTTTCATCTCTATCAGGTCTACGCGCGCGACCGTGATGCGCTGTTTGAGTACCTGCTCGCGCAGGGCATCGAGGCCAAGATCCATTATCCGATTCCGTTGCCGCTCCAGCGGGGCTTGGCGCATCTGGGCTACAAGCGGGGCGACTTTCCGGAGGCGGAACGGCAGTCCACCTCGTTGATCACCGTGCCGGTGGATCAGCACCTGACGTCGGAAGAGCGCGCCTATGTGGTGGAGATGATCCGAACCTTCTACGGGAACCGATGAGTCGAACGCTGGGTGTTGTCATCGGCAGTAATTGTTTTACCGGCAGTCACTTTGTTGACGCGCTGCTTCAGGATCCGGCCTACGAGGTCGTCGGCATCAGCCGCTCGCCGGAACAGGGGGCGCTGTTCGCTCCCTATCGGCAACGGGACATGAGCCGGTGGACGTTTTACCAAATCGATCTGGTCCGCCAGGCGGAGGCGGTGCAGACGCTGTTGGATGAGCTGCAGCCAGCCTGCGTGATCAACGTGGCGGCACTCAGCGAGGTGGCGTTAAGCAATACCAGTCCGGTGGAATACTTTGAGACCAATACGGTGGGTGTGGTGCGTCTGGCGAATTTCCTCAGGACGCGGCCGTACCTGAAACGTTATCTCCACATCTCCTCGGCCGAGGTCTACGGCTCCTGCGAACATCCGGTGGCGGAGGACGCGCCGCTGCGTCCCAGCACGCCGTATGCCGTCTCCAAGGCCGCGGCGGATCTCTATCTCTCAACGCTGGTCAATAATTTCGGATTTCCCGCTTTCATCGTCCGTTCCACGAACGTGTATGGAAAGCATCAACAACTCTTCAAGATCATCCCGCGGACGATCCTCGCCATCAAGCAGGGAAAGAAGGTCCCCCTGCACGGCGGGGGCCGGGCGATCAAGTCGTTTGTCCACGTCCGCGACGTGGTCCAGGGCGCCCTGGCGGCGATGCGCCGAGGCACGCCGGGTACCGTCTATCATTTTTCCACGGCCGATGATCGGACCATCGCGGAGGTCGTGCGGACCGTGGCACGCCTCATGGGCCGCACCTTCGAGGATGTCGCGGAGCCGGCGGCGGAGCGGCTGGGGCAGGATGCGCGGTATTGGTTGGACGCCACGAGAGCCCAGCGCGAGTTGGGTTGGCGAGCGCACGTGGACTTCGAAGCGGGTGTGCGCGAGACCATCGCGTGGGTGGAGGACCACTCGGAGCCGATCCTCCAGGAGGCGCTGGAGTATGTCCACCGTGTCTGACCCCATGCGCGCGTCGACGCCGACGGCCGACGAAGGCTTCCGCGAGGTGAACTTGCTGGACGTCTATCCGCGGATGAAGCGCAATCTCGCCGAGCGGGCCGAGTGGAAAGCGCGGACGCCGGAAAACCGCCTCATCGCAAAACAGTTCGGCCTCGAATATTTTGACGGCACCCGCGCCCAGGGCTATGGCGGCTACCGCTATGACGGCCGGTGGAAAGCGGTGGCGCGCCGGATGATCGACCACGATGGATTGACCGGCGCCGAATCCATCCTGGACATCGGCTGCGCGAAGGGGTTTTTCCTCCACGACTTCCGGGAGCTCCTGCCGGGGGTGCGCGTGGCGGGGATCGACGTGTCCCGTTACGCCTTGGATCATGCGATGGAAGACGTCAAGCCGTTTCTCCAGCAGGGCAACGCGACGCATCTGCCGTTTCCAGATCGGTCCTTTGATGTGGTGATCTCGATCAATGTGGTCCACAATTTGCCGGACGCCTTGTGCCGGCAGGCGATTCGGGAAATGGAGCGCGTCGGGCGTCGGCACAAGTACTTGCAGGTGGATTCGTTCCGCAACGAGCAAGAGCGGATCAATCTCGAACAGTGGCAGTTGACGGCTGAGCTGATCTACAGCACCGACCACTGGAAACAGTTGCTGGCCGAAGAGGGTTATACCGGCGACGTGTACTGGACGATTACCGAATGATCCTTCGACTCAGCCTTTCGGCGTTGCTCACCTCGTGCCGAGCGCACTCGGTGCGAGGCAGGATCATGGTGAGTGGAGTCGAACCATGAGAGCCGCTGTCCTGCGCGAACTCGGCAAACCGTTGCAGCTTGAAGAGCTGCGGTTGCCGCCGCTCGCGTCCGGACAGCTGGTCGTGCGCATGCAACGAGCGGCCGTGTGCCATTCGCAAAAACTGGAGGTTTCTGGGGGGCGTGGGCCGGACCGGTTTCTCCCGCATCTGATCGGACATGAGGGGGTCGGGATCGTAGAAGACATCGGTCCGGATGTCACCAAAGCCCAGCCAGGCGATCAGGTGGTGCTGTCGTGGATCCGCGGCTCAGGGCGGGACGGCGGTCCTGTGGCCTATCGCTCGGCGAATGACTGCGTGAATGCGGGGCCGATCGCGACCTTCTGCGAGTCGCCGATCGTCTCAGAACAGTGTGTGACGCCCATTGACCCACCGGTTGATCCGGAGCTCGCGGTCTTGGCTGGCTGCGCGGTGCCGACCGGTGCCGGGACTGTGCTGCAGGCGATGCCGGCCAACCCACATGGCGGCATCTGCATTCTTGGCGCAGGCGGCGTGGGGCTGGCGGCGGTCTGTGGGGCGATGGTCGCCGGATGGCCGCTGATCGCGGTGGCAGATGTCCGTCCGGCGCGGCTAGCACGGGCGCGAGAGCTGGGTGTGACCCACACCATCCAGGTCGGTGAGGAGGACCTCGAAGAGGCGGCGCGACGGATCACGGATGGACATGGATTTGACCTCGTGGTGGAATGCGCAGGCAGCGTGCCGTCCATGGAGAGCGCGCTGCGGCTCGCCAAGCCCCGCGGAGGCAAGGTGGTCATTGTGGGCAACCTTGAGACCGGCAAGACGTTTGCCGTGAATCCATTTGATCTGATCGCCGGCCGCTCACTCTGGGGCAGTTGGGGCGGCGGCATCAATCCTGACCACGACATCCCTCAGTTGGTTCAGATGATGGCGCAGGGGATGGTGAACCATCGCTTGCTGATGGGCCGGCGCTTTCCGCTTGAGCAGGTCAACGAGGCACTGGCGGCGCTGGATGATGACGAGCCGGGACGTCCGGTGATCACATGGTCGTAATCGGAACCGCGTGTGCGCTTGTTGCGCTGATGTGGCTGGCGCTGGCGGCTCTGCACATCGCCGCCTTGAGGTGCCTGAAGGCGATCAGGCATCCGAATGCGCCGGCGGTCTCAGCGGCGATCCTGGCCGTCATGATCGGAGCCGGTCTCGCAGGGTTGTTGATCGGCATGAGCACGATGCCGCTGGTCCTACAGGTCGGATCGATCGGCTTCTATCTGACCGGCGTGATCGTGTATGTGGAGGTGCGTTCGCTGCTCTCGCGCGGCTATTCGCTGAGAATTCTGGTCGATGCGCTGGACCAACCGGAAGGTGTCAGCGTGTCGCGCCTGCAGGACGGCTACAGCAACGGCATGGGGATGCGCGGCCTGCTGACGCGTCGGCTGACCGGCCTGGCGCAATGGCATCTTGTGCAATTCGATGGGCGGCGCGTGGGACCGCTGACGGCGCTGGGCGTGTGCTGTGCGACGATGATGGTCGGGATGCGCAAGTTCTTGCGACTGGAGGTGGTGGGCTGATGGACCGCGTGCTGTCTTCGGTTGCCATCGGTCTTGGAGTCTTCTTCCTCCTGCATGTGCTGATCTGGCGGGCGAGGCCTTCGAATGCACCCCGAATAGTACGGTTGACAGGACTGGCCGTGATGGGCATGGTGGTCGCAGGATGGATGGCTGTTGGTGTGAACCGGTTGCCATGGATCGACGCCTGTGCCGTGCTGTGGCTGACAGGGTTCTGGTCGACCCTCTACTTCTTTATCTATGCGGGGCTGGCAAGGTCCGTGTCAGTCACGCTGCTCTCCCGCCTTCTCCCACACCGAGCGGAGTCCGTGGAGTTTGACACGCTCCTTGAGGAGTACGTCGCTTCGAGGCGATTTGACGACCGAATCCGGTTGATGCACGACACAGGCTTATTGCGTCTCGAGGAGGAGTCTGTCAGCCTGACCCCGGTGGGACGAGCGCTGTCGCGGGGGGCGCAGAGGCTGACGCGACTCCTTGGTGGAGCCTTGGAAGGATAACGCGATGTCAGCCGAGCCGTCACTCACGTTCTTCGTGCCCTGCCGCAACGAAGAGGGCAATGTGGGTCGCACGATTGATACGATCGTTGACGTGATGGACGGGCGACACAACCCCTACGAAATCCTGGTGGTGGATGATGCCTCGATGGATGGATCGGTCGAGGAGGCGCTCGATCGATGCCGTCGCTATCCGGCGTGTCGCATTTGCGTGCTCCGCAACCCGGTTTGCTGCGGCCTCGGCGCCGGCTACTTCCGGGCGGCCGATGAAGCCATCGGGGAGTACTACATGATGGTCTGCGGAGATGGGGCGGAACCACCGGAAGCCCTGCGGATTCTACTCGATCATCTGGGGCGAGCCGAGATGATCGTCCCCTACTTCGGAGTGTTGGACGCGCGTGGTCCGTTTCGGCGTGCCCTCAGCCGAGTCTTCGTGCGCCTGGTGAGAGGGTTCAGTGGCACGAGGCTCCAGTACTACAACGGTCCCGTGCTCCACAAGACGGCCAATGTGCGCCGCAGAGGATTCCGGTCATCGGGATTCGGATACCAGGCGGAGCTGCTGTGTCAACTCCTCCGGGAAGGGAAATCGGTCGTGGAAGTGCAGATTCCCAACAAGGCCCGTTCCCGAAGCCATTCGAAGGCGCTGACGTGGAAGAACGTTGTGCTGATCGCCGGAAGCGGCTGGCGCATCATCCGAGGACGACTCTCTCCCAACCTCGGTGGCACGAAACCATTGGGCACCCTGGCCTTTTCGTGGCGTATCGCGGTGAAGCCCTACCCGCGAGAGTCAGCCACACTCCTGGTGCTGATCCTTGGCGCAGCGCTCTTGGACGTTGCGACGGTCGGTCTGACGGTGCCCCTGCTTGATGTCCTGACGGCACCAGAACGGGGACAGGCGAGTCCTGTGGTGTCGGCGGTTACCGCCATGCTGCATGCGCTGGGCATGCCGACCACGATGAGCGTGGTGGTGTTCACGCTGTTGGCGGTTGCCAGTCTCTTCTTCGTGATCCGCGGGCTATGTTTTCTGTTGAGTTGGTACTGGACCTCCGCCATCGCGGTGAAGCTTCGCCGACGTGTCAAGGTCTCGCTCTTCGAACGGTTCCTGAACGCGCGGTACGAGGAGATGACACGCCGCTCGCGGGGAGCCATCCTCAACGATATCGAACAACCGTCGGAGTCGTTGGCCGCCGTCATCACCCAGTTGAGCCACTTCCTGATGGGCATCCTCAGTAGTGCGCTCATGGTGGCGCTGTTATTGTGCCTCTCATGGTGGGTGACACTGATCATCGGGCTCTTCGCGTTCATCGGCGTGGAGGGGTGGCGAGTCTTCGCCGACAGACGCTCGGCGGCTCATGGGCGGACGCTCTACGGCCTTCGCAGCGAACAATCAAAGCTCCAGCTTGAGGGGATTGATGGAGTGAAGGTCGTCAAAGCCCACCGTCTGGAACCGCAGATGGTCCAGCGGCAGGACGCGTTGTCGATGGCTGAGTGGCGACCCGAGCTCCAACTTGTCGTCTTCCGCCATGGGCCTATGCTGGTGAACGAAGTCATCGCCGTGGTGATTGTCCTGGGGCTTGGCGCTGCGACCTTCCTGTTCCCCTCGGTTGGGCTGCGGTTTTCGATGCTGGCGGCGTTCCTGATGGGTATCCGGCGCATCGCGCCGTCGTTGGCGATGGTGAATCAGGCCAGCGTGGAGCTGAACCAACACAAACGGAAATTAGAGGTGATGGAGGAGGTCCTCACGCATCTGCCCCAAGAGCGTCGGGGAGGTCGAGCCGTGGAGCGAGTCGACCGGATCGAGCTGCGGGAGGCGAGCTTCACGTACGCGGCGCGTCCGGATCAGGACGTGTTACGGGGGATCAGCGCCTCCATGACTCGGGGCAGCGTCACCGCGCTCGTGGGACCAACAGGCTCCGGCAAGAGCACGTTGGCCAACCTCCTGTTGGGACTCTACGAGCCAGGCGACGGGGCGGTCCTCATCAACGGTGTGGATCTGCGCGAGGTGGACCTGCGCGCCTGGCGAGAGCGGATCGGTTATGTCCCTCAGGACGTGTTTGTCTTCAGCGCTTCGATTCGAGACAACATCGCCCTCGGTGATGAAACGGTTCCTCGATCTGACGTGGAGTGGGCAACCCGTATCGCCCAACTGGATGGCTTCATCGGTTCGCTGCCTGAGGGCTACGACACCATGGTGGGAGACCGTGGCGTGCGGCTCTCGGGCGGACAGTGTCAACGATTGGCGATCGCCCGAGCGATTCTGAGACGGCCCGACGTGCTGATCTTTGATGAAGCCACCAGCGCGCTGGACAACTTGACGGAACGGGCGGTGTACGAGGCCATCAAGACGCTGCATCAGGACGCCATCGTGATCGTGATCGCTCATCGGCTCAGCACGGTGAGAGACGCCGATCACGTCATGGTCCTTGACGGCGGCCGCGTGGTGGAGCACGGGACGCATGAGACCCTGATGCAGCAGGGCGCCTTCTACGCCAGACTCTACACAGAAGCTGAGAGGAGACCCGACTATGCCCGTGTCAGTTAGCCGATCAACCCGAATGTCCCGTGCAGGAACGAGCGACCGCTCGAAAGAGGCCGAAGTGTTCCTCCGGCAGTATACCGAGCAGTTTCAACGACTCTGCCAGGGTGATGGGTCGTGGATTCCCCGGTTGATCCGGCTGCGGGATCTCGTCGTCACGGCTGCTCGCCACGGCCGCAAGACCATCCTGATCGGTAACGGCGGCAGTGCGGCGATGGCGAGCCACGTCGCGGTGGACTTGACGAAGAACGCCGGCGTGCGCGCCATCAATTTCAATGAGGCCGATCTCATTACGTGCTTCGCCAACGATTACGGCTACGAGCAGTGGATGGCCAAAGCCGTCGAACAGTACGGCGACGCCGGCGATGTCCTGATCGCGATTTCGTCCAGCGGAAAGTCCCCGAACATCCTCAACGCCTGCGAGGCAGCCAGGCGCATGACATTCGCCGCGGTCGTCACGTTCTCCGGCTTGTCTGCGGACAACCCGTTGCGCCAACTGGGTGATGAGAATTTCTGGGTGGATAGTCGTGCCTACAACCTCGTGGAGATGGCGCATCACTTCTGGCTCTTGGCGCTGGTGGATGTGATCATCGGGAAGGCCGAGTACCCGGCGAAACCATCGGGAGTGTGATGGAGCGACCCTTCGACGCGGGCTATAGCTTTCAGTCACGCGCCCTTGCTCAGGGTCATCCCGAGCGAGCGCAGCGAGTCGAGGGACGACCTCGGCAGGCGGTGATCTTGGCGGGGGGGCGCGGAAGCCGTCTTCGGCCGCTCACCGACACCACGCCCAAGCCGATGATCGAATTTCACGGTCAGCCGTTCCTGGGCTATCTGCTTGAGCTGTTGCGCGAGCAGGGATTCGAGCGCGTGCTGCTGTTGCTGGGGTATCGTCCTGACGTGATCCAATCGTATTGCGAGGACGGCCGCCGATGGGGACTGGCGATTGACTATGCGGTCTCAGCGGTGGGCGATGATACAGGACGGCGGCTCAAACTCGCGGCTTCGCGCGTTGAGCCCCGTTTTCTCTTCATGTACTGCGACAACTACTGGCCGATGTCGTTCGAGGTGATGTGGACGCGCTACCGGTCGTTGAATGTGCCGGCGATGCTGACGGTGTATCGAAACGCCGAGGGCTACAGCCGCGACAACGTCCGAGTGGACGAGCAAGGTTTCATTGCGGTGTACGACAAAGAGCGTCGCGCCCCGAGCCTGCGTGGGGTGGACATCGGCTTTGGCATCTTCCAACACGAGGTCCTGGACGACATCCCGGATGAGAACGTCTGTTTTGAGCGCGTCATCTATCCGCGATTGATCGCGTCACGCCACCTAGCCGCGTTTGTCACCGACCATCGCTATTACAGCGTCAGCTCTCATGAGCGACTCCCGCTCACACAACGATTCTTGGCGAGGAGCCCGACGGTCATTCTGGATCGGGACGGTGTCTTGAACGTCAAGCCGCCTCGAGCCGAGTATGTTCGCTCATGGAACGATTGGCAGTGGTTGCCGGGGGCGTTGGAAGCCCTGCGGCGACTTCGCGAGACCGGCTATCGAGTCATCGTCGTGTCCAACCAAGCCGGCATCGCCCGCGGAGCCATGACGGAAGCGGATCTGACGGCCGTTCATGAACGCCTGAAGGCTGAGGTCGAGGCGGCTGGCGGACGGATTGACGCGATCTACTACTGTCCCCACGGATGGGATGAGGGTTGCGAGTGCCGCAAACCGAAACCCGGCATGCTCGTTGCCGCGCAGCGGGAGTTCCATCTCGATTTGAGCCGCACCCCGTTCATCGGCGATGACGAGCGTGACGGACAAGCGGCTGACGCGGCGGGCTGTCCATGGAGGCGCGTGTCTCTCCAGCGGCCATTGCTGGACGTCGTCCACGACATCGTGGGCTCACAGCCGGAGTGCGTGCATGTCTAGGCGCGTGGTCGTCACCGGTCACAACGGGTATCTCGGTTCTGTCATGACCCCTCTCCTTGTGGAAGCCGGCTACAACGTCGTCGGCCTGGATACCGGATATTTTTCGGAGTGCACGCTCATCCCTGATGCCGTGCAGGTTCCCTGGATCCAGAAAGATCTCCGAGACGCGGCGATTCAAGACCTGGAAGGGGCTGAGACGGTGATCCATCTGGCCGCGTTGAGCAATGATCCAATCGGTAATCTGAATCCGCAATGGACCGAGGCGATCAATTGTCAGGCCTCAGTGCGTCTCGCCGAATTGGCGAAGGAGGCGGGGGTGAGGCGGTTTCTTTTTTCCTCCTCCTGCATCATGTACGGCGTCTCCGAGGCGGTCACGGTCAATGAGGACTCGCCCTTGGATCCGAAGACGGCGTATGCACGCTCCAAAGTGCAAAGCGAGCAGGCCATTGCCCGGCTGGCGGATGACACGTTCTCGCCGACGTTTTTGCGCAACGGCACGATCTACGGCCTCTCGCCGCGGATGCGCTTTGACACGGTCCTGAACAACCTGGTGACCGCCGCGGTCACCACAGGGAAGATCGTCTTGCACAGTGACGGCACGCCCTGGCGTCCGGTGGCGCACGTGCAAGACATTGCGCGGGCGTTTCTCCATGTCCTGGAGGCTCCCATCGAGCTGGTGCACAACCAGGCCTTCAATAACGGCGAGGCGCGCATGAATCACCAGGTCCGAGAGCTCGCCGAGACCGTGGCACAGATCGTGCCGGGCTGCCGGATTGAATGTGTGGCCAGCGCGGATGCGGATCAGCGCACGTACAAGACGGATTTCGGCAAGTTCACCCGCACGTTTCCAGATTTTCGCTTCACGTGGAGCGTCGAAGAGGGCGCGCGGGGGCTGGCTGACGCGTTTCACTCGACGGGGCTGACGTATGAGGACTTCACGGATCAACGGTTTACGCGGCTGAAATGGCTGCGGCATTTGTTGGAGAGCGGGCGGTTGGACGACTCCCTGCGGTGGCAGGCGATCGCAGCGATCAACAGCTAAGATGAGGAGAGCTGGGAGATGAGCACGCAAGGCATCACAGCGTGGCTTGACCGCGCCACACGGAACCTTGCGCTCGCTCGCGCACGAGCCGCTCAATGGGTTGCGTTTTATCGGCATTACACCACCAATACGGCAAAACTCGATGCGCTGAAACAGGGGTGCGAATCTCGTCAGCCGCAGCCAGCTCCTCAGCCGGATCTTCTGGCACGACTTGTCGAGTCGTATCTCGTGGAAACATCACTTCAGCCACGCGACGCTGGTGATGCCTACGCGATCTGCGCCGAACTCAAGGAAGTCATCCATCGGTATTGGGAGCCGTATCTCAGTGCCATTGAACGAAGGGATGCGCAAGGGTTGCAGCAGTTGTTCAACTCGTTTTTTCGCAACGGAGGCGCGACGTACTTCGGGATTGGCGATTTTAACTCCACGCATGGCCGGCTGGGATTGCAAGACGGGAACCGGCTCCTGAAAATGTCGTATATCAATCGAGTGCTTCAGCATCTTGAGGTGTGGTCGTCACTGACCGGCGAACGGCAGTACGACCGATTAGGCATTCCGTCCATTGGCAATCCATTCGGGTATCTGCACGACGGGCAGGTGATTCTCTCCGTGGCGCCCCGCGTGCATTATTACAGCGTCACAACAGCCCAACTCCTCGCACATCGCCAACGCCGTGTCGTCGCAGAAATTGGCGGAGGGTTCGGGCTGTATGCGTACTATCTGTTGCGCGACGAGGCCAACACGACGTACGTGGGTTTCGATCTTCCAGAGAGCCTGCTCATGGCCAAGTATTTTCTCCTGAACAGTTTGCCTGGGAAATCCTGCTTCTTTCTTGAGGAGGGATGTCTTGATGCGTTGGATTATGATGCGCTGCTGCATGCGTATGACGTGATTCTACTGCCGCACTACCTGTTGCCTCGTTGGCCTGAGCAGAGTGTCGACCTGTGCTTGAATTCCGCGAGTCTTGGAGAGATGCCTTCCGGTTCGGTTAATGAGTATCTGCGTCACATTGATCGGATCACTCGAACGTATTTTCTGCATGAAAATTATCGCCAGCGAGTGAAAGGCTATTGGACAGGGGACAACGGATTTGTTGATAACGACTATATCCATGCCGTGTTGACGACCCATTCAGCATTTGAGTTGATGACACGTGAGCAGCACTGGGATGAGACGCTCGAAGCGCGTCTCTACCGGAAACCCGAACTGAGCCGCGTTCCCGCGGAGGTGGGGGGATGATCGAGGGGGTGAAGATCATTCCACTCAAGCAGGTTGTCGATGAGCGGGGCAAGGTCATGCTGATGCTCAAAGCGACCGATCCGCATTTCATCCGCTTCGGGGAGATGTACTTTTCGTGCGCGTGGCCCGGCACGATCAAGGCGTGGCACGTGCACAAGACGATGACGCTCAACAATGCGGTGATTTCCGGCCGGGCCAAACTCGTCCTCTATGACGGACGTGAGCATTCTTCGACGAAAGGCCAGATCCAGGAGATCTTCTTGGGCGAAGACCACTACTGCCTCGTGCAGATTCCTCCCGGCATCACGAACGGCTACAAGGCCTACGGGGACAAGCTGGTGATTCTCGCCAACTGCGCGACTGAGCCGCACGATCCTGAGGAGATCATCCATCTTGATCCGTTCACGAACGAGATCCCCTACGACTGGGGGCTCAAGCATGGTTGAGTTGGTGGTCACTCGCACGCCATTGCGCATCAGTTTCGCCGGTGGGGGGACGGATCTGCCGGCCTTCTACGAACGGGAACACGGCGCGGTGTTGAGCACGACCATTGACAAGTACCTCTATGTGACGGTGAAACGGCACGGTCGCCTGTTCAATGAGGCCTTTCGGTTGAACTATTCGGAAACCGAGCATGTCCAGCAGATGGAGGCGATCAAGAACCACATTGCGCGCGAGTGTCTTCGGTTGGTGCCCGTGGAGCCCCCGCTCTACATCAATACCGTGGCGGACATTCCGGAGTTTTCCGGATTGGGTTCCTCTAGCAGTTTTTCGGTCGGCCTCCTGAACGCCCTCCATGTCTTTCGCGGAGAGCGCGCCTCGGCGGTCCAATTGGCCGAAGAAGCGTCGCACATCGAGATGGACGTGTTGAAGCGTCCCATCGGCAAGCAAGACCACTATGCGGCCGCCTTTGGGGGTCTCAATTTCTTCTGTTTCCAGCCAGACGGGCGGGTGACGGTGGAGCCGCAGCATCTACCGGAGGGTGCAGTGCAGCGATTGTTCGATCATCTCGTCATGTTTTGGACGGCGATGAGCCGCGACGCGGCCTCCGTCTTGAAAGAGCAACAGGACAACATTCCTGAGAAATTTCCTGTGCTGCAAACCATGCGGGAAGACGCCCGTTTCCTCCAAGGGTTGTTGCACAACGGATTCGATCCGCTGGCGTTCGGGCGCCTCCTTGATACGACCTGGCAGCGCAAGCGCCAACTGGCCAGCCGCATCTCGAATGACCGCATTGATGCGTGGTATGAGCGGGCGAAAGAGGCCGGCGCGGTCGGCGGGAAAATCTGCGGGGCCGGCGGAGGCGGATTCCTGCTCCTGGTGAGCCCTCAGGATCGCCAGGACGCGATCCGCCTGGCGCTGCATGACATGCAAGAAGTGCGGGTTGGTTACGAAGCCAACGGTTCGTGCGTGTTGTTGGCGAGGGATCATGGTGGCTAAGCGCAGGGTCGAGGAGCAGCCGGTCCTGATCGTGGGCGGCTCCGGACAAATCGGCTGGCGTCTCGCGGAGGCGTGTCGGAACCGAGGCTGGGCCTGCGTACCGACCTTCTACCGGAATCCCCAGCCGGGAGCGGTCGCGCTTGACGCCACGGACGACAAGCCGGTGCGCCGGCTTATTGAGCAATGGCGCCCATGGCTGATCGTGAACAGCCTGAACGCGCAAGGCGGCACGGATGCGTGTGAAGCGGATCCAACTCTTGCGATCCGCGCGCACTATGACACAGTGCGCCATCTCGTTGACGCCGTGGTGGCCGTGAACGCGCGCTTCATCCAGATCTCAACCGATTACGTCTTCGATGGGCAGGCCGGGCCGTACGCCGAAACCGATCCGCCCCATCCGCTCTCTCAGTTGGGGCGCGCCAAGCTGATGGCGGAGTGCTACGTGATGGAACGCCTGCCGGAGGCGCTGGTGCTGCGGACGTCCTTTGTCTTCAGTTGGGCGCCGCATGTGTCGGCCAAGAATTTCATCATGCAGCTCTTGGACAACGATCGCGCCGGTCGTCTGATGCGAGTTCCGAATGATCAGGTGGGAAACGTCACGTATGCGCCGACGTTCGCCGAAGCCCTGGTGGAGTTGGTCGAGCTGGGACAGCAGGGTCTATTTCATGTCGCCGGCACGACGCGCTGTTCCAAGTATGAGTGGGCGCTGAAGACCGCGGAGCGTTTTGGATTGAACCGAACACTCATCCACGGCGTTTCAACGGCTGAGCTGGAACAGCGCGGGCCTCGGCCTTTGCAATCCGGCTTTCATCTAGCGAAGGTTCAGGGTGTGTTGCGCCGGACGAGGTTACTCTCGCTGGACGAAAGCCTCACGGAGATGGAGCGTGAGATGAGTCTCGTCCGAGCAGAGGCCGCGTGATGGCACGCCTGTTGATCAAAGCCGCCATGCGCTCCGCCGACATGGGTCATTTAGCGGATCAGATTCATCGGCTGGAAGCCGGAGGAATTGACGCACTGCATTTTGATGTCATGGACGGGCGGTTTGTCCCGGAGTTGTGCATGGGCCCGTCGTTCATTCGCGGCTTGCGCCGTTCTACGCGGCTGCCCTTCGAGGTGCACCTGCTCGTCCAGGAGCCGGAGGCGTGCTGGGCGCAGTATGTGGACGCTGGCGCGGATGGCGTGCTGATCCACATTGAAACCAGCGCGGAGCCGACCGTGACGTTGGAGCGGATTCGAGCGCAGAGGCGGCAGGCCGGCCTGGCCATCGCGCCGGCCACCCCGGCTCGCGCCGTCATGCCGCATCTGGCCGCCTGCGATGTCGTGAACGTGATGACCGTAGCACCAGGCCGTCCTGGCGCCTTGGAAGCCGGCGGCGTCCGGAACCTAAAGGAATTGGCTGAGGCGATCCAACAACAGGGGCGCGACGTGGTGATTCAAGTGGACGGAGCCGTTTCCCTGCAAACGCGGCCGCAACTCGTGGAGTCCGGCGCGACGGCGCTGGTGGCGGGCTATCCGATTTTTTCCTGCGAGGCGTTTGGGCAGGCGATTGCCGCGTTACGCGAACCCTGTGACGTTCAACAGCCCGTGAGGAGGTAACCGTATGGGATCGCCCTACGCGATCGGCGAGATTAAACAGATTAACCTGGAGATGGCCGGCGGTTGCAATCTCAAATGCCCCATGTGCCCCCAATCCACCGGCCGCGAGATCGAATTCAAAAAACTCCTGCGTCAATGGTGATGTCGAAGACGGTCGTGATCACGGGGTCCCAATCGTACATCGGTAGCCGGCTTGTGCCGTACCTTAAGGAGCGGGGCATTCGCGTGCGCGAATACGACGCTGGGTTCTTTCGCGACTGCACGCTGTATCCGTCCCAGGAGGCGACGATCTTTAAGGACGTGCGCGAGCTCACCGAACAGGATCTCGCGGGCGCCGAGACGCTGGTCCATTTGGCGGGGATCTCCAATGACCCGTTCGGCTCCTTGAGCGCTGAGGCGGTCTACGATCCGACGCGGGCGTACACGGCCCGGTTGGCGACGCTCTGCAGGGCGATGGGGATCCGGTTCATTTTTGCTTCGAGCTGTTCGGTGTATGGGATCGGGGGCGAGGCGCTGGTGACGGAGGAGTCGCCGACGTTCCCGCAGACGCCCTATTCGCTGAACAAGCTCCAGATTGAGCAGGATCTCACCGCGATGAGCGATGGGACATTTGCGCCGATCATCTTGCGATTCGCCACGGTGTTCGGCCTGTCGCCTCGGATGCGCTTTGACCTCGTCGTGAACATGTGTGTCGGGATGGCATTGACCAACCAGAAGATCATCTTGAACTCGGACGGGAAGGCCTGGCGGCCGCTCGTCCATATCGAGGATGCGTGCGAGGCGATTCGACGATGCCTCAACATGCCGCTCCCTCCGCGCGGGCCCCTGCGGCTGAACATCGGCGACACGGGGCAGAGTCATCGGATCCTCGAGGTGGCCGAGATGATCCAGCGCCAGGTTCCAGGGTGCGAGCTGGAGTTTCTCCCGCAGGGCCGTCAGAGGTCGGATGACGGCCTGGAGCTCGTCCGGGATCGGAAGATCCAGGACGGCGTTGATCGGAGGACCTACCGGGTCGCGTGCGAGCGCGTGAAGGAAGCGCTCCCCGGGTTTGCGTGCGCGTGGCCGGTGGCGCGAGGGATCGAGCGTCTGATCGGGGAATTACGCGCGCTGGGGTTGACGCAGACGCAGCTTCAGGACATCAGGTTCTACCGGGTGCAATACCTGGAGTCGCTCTTGAAGGCGGGCTCACCGGTGGCCACCCTCACATGAGCCAGATGGAGCCGATCGTCACCGAACACCAGACCCTTCGGCCGCTGACCGCGGAGGACATCACACCCGCCTACCTCGAGGCGCTCAACGATCCCGAGGTGGTGCGATGGACCGAGGCGCGCCATCAACGATGGGATGAGGCCAGCGCGGCGGCGTACATCACACGTTCGAACGAGCCGGGGGCATCCGTGTTGTTGGGGATCTTCCTCAAGGATTCCGGGCGGCATATCGGCGGCATCCGATTGTTCAATATCCATCCGGTTGATCGGCGCGCGGAACTCAGTTTGATGATCTTTGACAAGTCGCAATGGTCCCACGGCTGCGCGACCGAGGCGCTTGAGGCCGTGGTGGATCATGCGTTCAACGCGTGGGGACTGCACCGCCTTCATGCGGACTATTACGCCGAGAACGCGGCCTCGGCGAGGCTCTTCGCCAAAGCGGGGTTCCAGATCGAAGGGGTCTACAAGGACCATTTCTTCATCGGTGGGGCGCATATGGATTCGATTCGGGTTGCGAAAGTGAAACCGCGAGAGACGGCACTGGAGTCGGCGCGACGCGCCTTCATCCCTTCGGCTGGACCCTCGATGACCGAGTGGGAGGTGCGGCGGGTCAGTCAGGCGGTTCAGGACGGCTGGTACACGAACATGCGCCGAGAGATTGATGAGTTTGAACGACGGATGGCGGCTCATGCCGGCAGGCGCTATGCGCTTGCGCTGAGCAGTTGCACAGGCGCGATCCATGTGGCGCTGATGAGCTTGGGAATCGGGCCGGGCGATGAGGTGAGTGCGCCGGATTTGACGTGGGTCGCCTAGGCGGCTCCGGTCTGCTATGTGGGGGCGCGGCCGGTGCTCGTGGATATTGATCGGCACAGTTGGTGCCTGAGCCCTGAGGCGCTTGAGGCCTCGATCACGAAACGGACCAAAGCGATCATCGTGGTGGGGCTGCTGGGCAACATGCCGGACGTGAACGCCCTCACGGCCATCGCGGCCCGGCATCGCATCCCGATGATCGAGGACGCGGCCGAGTCGCTTGGGGCACTCTACCTCGGCAAACCGGCCGGGGCGTTCGGGGCGGTCGGCGTCTACAGCTTCAACGGGACCAAGCTGTTGGTGACCGGCGAAGGGGGCATGCTGGTGACAGACGACAAGCGGCTCTACGAACGGGCCAAGCGGCTGGCGCATCACGGGATCAACAAAGCGCCTGGCGCGCGCTATTACTGGTCGCATGAGCTGGGCTACAAGTACCAATACACGAACGTCCAGGCCGCGTTGGGGCTGGCCCAATTGGATCGCTTGGAAGAGTTGGTGGAACAGCGTCGCAGAATCTTCCATTGGTACGCGCAACGGCTGCACGGTGTCGAGGGGCTCAGCTTGAACCAGGAGACGCCGGGAAGCCGCAGCACCTTCTGGATCACGGCGGTGATGGTCAGCCGCGCCTACGGTTTGCGGAAGGAAGCGATCGTCCGAGCACTGGAGCAGCGCGGCATCGGGGGGCGACCGTTTTTCTATCCGCTCAGCTCGATGCCGCCCTTCAAGCCGTTCTGTCGGGGCCGCGACATGCGAACCGTCAACCCGGTGTCGTACGCGTTGTCACCCTATGGCGTCTGTCTGCCGTCGGCCGCCACACTGGGCGAGTCGGAGGTGGCAATGGTCTGTGACGCGCTCGTGGAGATCTTACGGCGAAGCCACAAGCGCCGCCTCAGCCGGAGAACACTGGTCACCGCGCGATGCTGACCGTCCTCATCCCGACCTACAACCGTTATGAGGAACTGACGCGGCTGCTGGCCTACCTCACATCGGTGGGACGGCCTGGCCGAGTGGATGTGTTGGATTCGAGTGCTCACGCGCTTCCGGAAGGCCCGCTGCGGAGGGCGCTGGCAGAGGAGGGAGTTGTCCATCGGCGTTACGATCCGGCGATGCCTCCCATGGAGAAACTCGCGGACGGCCTCGCGCATGTGACCACGCCCTACACCGTGGTCTGGAACGATGACGATTTTTTGGTGCCGCGTACCCTCAGGCTTGGCGCGCAGTTCTTGGAGGCGCATCCGGATTACAGCCTGGCGCATGGCCGAAGCGCGACGTTCAAGCCGGGAGCTTCTCGAGGGACCATGGAGTGGGTCGCGGTGTATCCGCAGCGCGCGATCGCTCAGCCGACGGCGTCGGAGCGTCTGCTGGATCATTTCACACGCTATGGCGCGGTGCTGAACTATTCCGTCCATCGCACGGCGTTGTTGCGCGAGAACGTCCGCCGTTGCTGCGCTCATAGTTTTGGCTACGCGTGGGGCGAGCTCGCGCTGGGTGGTCTGGATGTCATTCAGGGCAAGGCGCATTGCCTCCATCAACTCTACCTCCTGAAAGAGATTCATGACGGGCCGGACGCGTGGATCCGCTCGGTGCGGAATCTCGATGGCGCGCGCGAGACCACGAGGGCGACGGACGTCATTGAATGGTTCACCGAAGCCAGCTTTGCCGGAAAGTACGCTGCCTTCAGGTCCTGTCTTGCCGAGGCGTTGAAGGATGCGGAGGGCATCGCGCAAGAGCGCGCCGAGGCTGTGGCCACGCAGGCGTTCTGGTGTTACGCCCTTCGGGTGTTGTCCAACAAGGCGAACGGCGGCTGCGACGCGCCGCGGCCGTCCCTGACGAGGCGCACCCGCGAGTGGCTTCGAAACGTTCCAGGGGCACGGTCGGTGTGGCGGGCGGTGGGTCCGCGGCTTCCTGGACGGCGCGACACCATCTCGTTGTCGGCGCTGCTGAAGGCTCGCTCGCCCTATCATGAAGATTTCATGCCGATGTACCGAGCGATGACCGAAAGAAGATGATGAGACCGCTGACACGCTACCTCCCAGAGCCCATCAAGAAACCGCTGCGGACGATTCGCAGCCGTGTTCAGGGCACGCTGATGAAGCAGGTGTTTCGCAAAGAGATGACCGTGGCACAACTCAACCGTTTGTTCCGGCTGCATCGCTATTGGTATGTCGCGACCTACGCAGACAATCAGCTCATCAGCCGTCATAACTGCGATTTCATGACGGATGAGCGCTTTCTCAAAGGCCACCGATTTGCCCAACAGATGACCGCCCAGGAGCGTCCCATGTGGAGTGCCTATCTGCTGCAGTGGGCGGCTCGACAAGCGGTGACGGTGGAAGGCGATTTCGTGGAGTGCGGGACCGCCAGAGGGTTTGCCGCCGCGAGCATTGTCGCGAGTCTGGATTGGCAGCGACACCACAAGCGTTTCTTCCTCTTTGATAGCTGGGAAGGGTTGTTGAACGGCCAGCTGACCGACTACGAACGCACCGTGCTGTATGGGAGGGGGTTGGATGGGGTCAATCAGTCGTACACCGGCTACTATGAAGAGGTCCAGCGCGCATTCTCCTCGTTCCCGTCGGTGGTGTTCATCAAGGGATACGTCCCCGAGTCGCTCTCGCGCGTGGAGATCCCCACGGTGGCGTTTCTCCACCTTGACATGAATGCGGTCTACCCTGAGGTGGAAGCGCTGCGGCATTTCTGGCCTCGGCTGAGCCGGGGCGCCTGGGTCGTCTTGGACGATTACGGCCAGCCGGGGCGCGGGGAACAGAAACAGGGGATGGATCGGTTGGTGGAGGAGCTGGGGTGCGAGATTTTCGCCAGCCCCACCGGCCAGGGACTCATCATCAAGAGCTGACGCATGGACGGTATGTTTCTCGGCGTGGTGGCGGTGTCGGTGAGTACTGCCCTGGTCATCGGGCGCATGACGCGTGGCATCCTGTTTGTGGCGACGCACACCGATCAGGAGAAGCAGGTGCGCGCTGCCGCCCGCTCGCGGGAGTGGCGGTGGCCGTCGGACATGCACCGGTTCGCGACGGACAAGGCCTGGATGAAGGATGTGGGGCTGCTGGGAGTCGCACTGCTGCAGCGGGTGCTCAAGGACACCGAGACGGGGCGGCCGCTGACGGTCTTGGCCCTCCTGGTCCACGCCGTCTCCGCCGTGCTGCTCTTTGCGGTGGCCCGGTCGTACTGGGGCGCGCCCGCGGCCGGCCTGCTCTTCGTCTGGTATATGGGCTGCTACTGGCCGTATCAAATTGTCCTCCTCGGCGGGTTCCAGGGGTTGGCGCAGATGCTGCTGCTCGGTGCGGTCTGGTCTCTGCAGCAGGCGTCCGCCGCGCCGGATGGCGGGGCGCTCTGGTATGTGGCGGCGGGGGCGTGGCTGGGGGCGATGATGTTCGCCTCGGCCTCGGGGCGCAAGTTCCTTCCGCTGGCCGCCGGGGCGTTCCTCTACAGCCAGCGGGAGACGATGGCTTTGCTCGGCATCGGCGGGCGCGGATGGGCGTCGTTGGGAGAGGGGATGGGGCCGTGGCTGTTGGCCGTCGCGGCCGTTCTGGCGGCGGCCCTCGGCAGCGTCGCCGTGTGGGGACGGTGGTGGTTCCGGCGCCTTGTGACGGCGATCTACTTCGAGCGGGCTGCCGGCGCGCTCAACCGCCTTATCACGGCGCGCGCCCAGTTGCCGCTGGCCTACTATCTGGGGAAGGAAGCCGTCGTGACGCGGGTCGTCACCAGGTTGGGAGTGGGGTTCCTCGGATATCTGCTGGCGTGCCTGGTGGTGACGCGAGCCCCCGCCTTCTACGTGGCGCATGGCCTCCTGTTCGTAGGGATCGGATTGGCCGCGCTCTTCTTCACCGCGCCGAACGTCGTCTGGAACCTCAAGGGTTACCTGGGCTACTGGCAGGCGGCGCAGCGGTGGACGCACTACCCGCTCTATCGAGAGTTCTTCGCGAGCGTCGGGAGGATTCTGCGCCCCGGCGAGATGCGCGTGGGGCTGCGGTGGCTGTGGCCGTTCTTCTGGCGAACCTTGCCCTTCCACGTGGCGGCCTACGGGGTGAGCATGGCTACCATCGTGACCACGGTCGGCCTGGGAGGTGGGGAACCGCACGAGGTCGTCGGTGCGGCGCTGCTCGGGCTCCTGAGCCTTTCGCCAATCGTGTATGCCGAGCTGACCCAGTCGCCGCAGTGCAGCCGGACCTATTTTCCATCGCTGGTCGGATTCTTGCTGGCCGTCGGGTATGCGGGCGCGCTGGCCGCCGCGCGGTTTCCCCTCGGGGTGCGGGGCGTCTGGTGGGGCGGGATGGTCGGGCTGGTCGCCCTCGGCGTCGGGTGGAATGTCTGGATCTTCGTGACCGATGTGTGGCCGGCGCGCATGGCCTCGACGTGGCTGCACCGCACGCTGGAGCGGATGGCGATTCGATCCTTCGCGACCTACGATACGTCGTACAACCAAGGGTTCATCGGCGTCTGGCCGCCGCGGGTGCGCGAGCGCTTCCAGATTCGGTACGTGCGGACGCTGGGCGAGGTGACCGAGGGCTACGTCGTCGTGCCCAGCACGAGCGCGAAAGGGTTTGATATGTCGACGGACCGCGACGCCATCGCCCGGGGGGACTTTGCCGACGATCCCGAGTTGAACCGGTTGTTCGCATCGAAGACCATCGACCGCTATGCCGTCGCGTCGTTCAAGACGATCGCCTCCAGCCGGATGTGGATCCATGAGCATGACGTGACCAGTTACCGCGATCTGATCCTCCGGCAGGTCGGCGAGATGGATCGGCGCTGGCGCGGGAGGCTGTGGGTGCTCGATGGCGCGAAGCTGGCGGCCGTCCGAGAACAATGAAGACGATTCGACGCACGAAACATCTCGGGATCGCGTGGTATGAGCCAACCTAACGACGCTCGCGTGCTGATCGTCGGCTGCGGCACGATGGGCAGCTACCACCTCCAGGCGGTTGCCTCGCTTGCGCAGGTCCGGGAGATCGAAGTGGTGGATCCTCGTCCTGAGGCGCTGCGGCTTGGCCGCGAACGGTTGGCTGAAACGCCAGGGCGATGCCGTTCCACCACGGTGCGATGGCTGTCTTCAGTTGAGGATGCCGGCCGCGGGGGAGCATTGTGCATCATCGCGACCCAAGCGCAGGGACGCTCTCAACTCCTTCGGCAGGTGGCGGAGACGCTCAGCTACACCCACTTTCTCGTGGAGAAGCTCGTGGCGCCGTCGGTCGCTGAATGTGAAGACATGGTCGATTATTCAAGCACCAGAGGCCTGTCTGTGTGGGTGAACTGTCAGACGCGGGCCTACCCGTTCCATCAACGAGTCAAAGCGCGGTTGCAGCCTGAAGAACCGCTGATCCTCAACGTGGTGGGGGGCAATCTCGGATTGGCCACCAATGGAATCCACAATGCCGACCTCTTCGCGTTCTACGACGGGGCGAGTCGCATCGACGGCACCGGTTCCTCAATCGATCCGATGCTCCACCGAACCGCAAGAGGCCAATGGGACCTCAGCGGAACCCTCCAGGGCTCGACCGAGAAAGGTAGCCGGTTGACGATGACCTATGCCGGCGACCACCGACTCTCAGAACAACTCTCAATCAGCAGCCGGAGCTATCGCTGCATCGTTGATCACATCCAGCGGTGGGCGGTCGAAAGCGAGGCGGCGTCAGGAGGGCAGTGGCGCGCCATTCCATTTGGTGACGAGATGCTGGTCAGCCGCATGACGATGACGTTTGCATCCGAGATCATCGCGTCAGGCCGGTGTGATTTGCCCGCTCTGGAGGAGTCGTTAGTCTCCCATCGGTTCATTTTGGGTGAGTTGCAGCCGCACTTCAATCGCTTGATGGGAAAGGAGCTGGCCGATGCCCCGGTTACGTGAGGACGCAGGGCGCTCGACCGTCAACCGCGTGATGAAGCAACTGGATGCCTGGGTGGCCCGTCACGGCAACGGCAAGTACGAGCGGGGCGACTGGGTCCCGATGCAAGATTTCATGATTCCGGATGACGCGGGCATCCAGCAGGACCGCGACGAGATCAAGGAGTTCGTCTCGCTGTTGTTGTCGCGGAAACGGCTGGGCACTGCGCTGGAGGTAGGGCTGGGGTATTACGGCAGCACCCACTTCCTGTGGCGTCTGCTGTTCAAGCGGATCATCACCATCGAGAAATCGCACGAGCGCATCCGTATCTTCGGAACGAATATGCGGGCCTTCCACGACCGGTGGGCGCTGGGCGATCGGCGCAGCGCCTTTATCATCGGCATGTCGTATGAGCCGGCGACCGTGGCGAAAACCTATCAGGTCGCCTGCGGGGGGGTGGACCTGCTCTTCATTGACGGCGACCACCAGTACGCGTCGGTGCTGACCGACTGGCTGCTCTACAGCCCGCTGGTCAAGCCCGGCGGGCTGATTGCGTTTCATGACGTTGGCCTGACGGTGCCCGGCCACTATGGGGTCCCGGAATTCCTGGCGCGACTTGCCGCGGGAGCGATTGACGGCCGCAAGAGGACGCTGACCACCATCCGGCGCACCAAACATTTAGGGGTCGCCTGCTATGAGCAGTAATCCGTCCGCTGCAGGCGACCTCCGCGTTTCGCCGGTGCTGTCCTCGGCGGCGCTCGCTCAGGCGATCCGTGCGGAAGACTTCTCCGCCTGCGCGGCGACCGTGATCGGCTACGGCGGCATGGGCGCGCAATACGTCAAGGCGCTGCGCATCCTCGGCGTGAAACGTATCCGTGTCTGTTCCCGATCAGAGGCGAGGCTGCAGCCCTTGCGCGGAATGGACGGTGTGGAACTGATGGCCGGCGGGTTTGAGCGGATGGCGCGGCAGGGACGTCCAGGCGAGCTAGGCATTGTGGCGGTGCCGATCGATCGGTTGGTAGAGGCCACTGAGCATCTCGTGTCCCTCGGCTACCGCCGGCTGCTTATTGAAAAGCCGGTCTCGCTCTGGTCAGGCGCCATCGAACGGCTCACGGAGTCGCTTGAGCGCGCAGGCGCTGAGGCGTGGTGCGCCTATAACCGCGTGGCCTACCCGGCACTCCAGGAGGTGCGAGCCCTGGCGGCGCAGGAGGGCGGCATCACCTCCTGTACCTATACCTTCACGGAATTCATCAAGCCGGATTGGCCGCAGCTCTTCACAGCCGAGGAGCTGGCTCGTTGGGGAATTGCCAATAGCCTGCACGTCATGAGCATGGCCCATGCCCTCATCGGCATGCCGGCGCAGTGGCATGGTCACCGCGGGGGGACGGCCGTGTCATGGCATCCGACTGGCTCGGTGTTCGTCGGCTCTGGCGTCTCGGAGCATGGGATTCCCTTTGCGTACCATGCGGATTGGGGATCCACGGGGCGATGGTCGGTGGAGGTTCACACGTCGGTGTCGTCCTATCGGCACGGTCCACTGGAACAGGTCCTTCGGCGCCGCGCCCCCTTGGCTGAGTGGGAGGCGATGCCCGTCGTCGCGGTCGACCCAACCGTGAAGGTGGGGTTTGTTGAGCAGACCGCGTCAGCACTTGAAGCGAGAGTTCGCGCGGCGGTTCCGTTGGTGTCGTTGCGCCAGGCGGCGGCGCTGGCGCGCTTCGCCGAGTCGCTCTTCGGGTATCCAACGAACGGACACGCATGACGACGTTGGTCCTGAATCGCCATCAGTATCTGGAATTGGAGAAGCTCGCCCTGGGAGCGTTCGCGCCATTGGGCGGCTTCATGACGGAGGCGGAGTTTCAGTCCGTGGTCTCAACGATGCGGCTGCCCAACGGCGCCGTGTTTCCGCTTCCCGTTGTATTGGACGTGTCGGACGCGCGCGCGTTGCGCCGCAGCGACCAGGCGCGGTTGATGTACGAAGGTCAGGAAGTCGGCGAGCTGACGCCGCAGAGCGTCTACCGGTGCGACAGGGCCGCCGTGGCCCGGCAGGTCTATGGGACCGACGACACCGCTCATCCCGGTGTCGCGTACTTCTTCCGGTTGAAGGAGTGGTTCGTCGGCGGGCCGGTGACACTGCTCGCGCGGGCGCGGTGCGAGTTCTCCGATCATGAGCTCACGCCCCAGCAGACCCGCGCGGAGTTCGCCCGTCGCGGGTGGAAAACCGTCGTCGGTTTCCAGACCCGCAACGTGCCGCATCGGGCGCACGAGTATCTCCTGCGATTGGCGCTGGAATTCTCCGAGGGACTCTTTATCCAGCCGCTGGTTGGATTCAAGCAGCGTGGGGATTACACGCCGAAGGCGATCCTCACGGCCTATCGCACGCTCATTGACCGTTTCCTTCCGAAAGACCGCGTGGTGCTGGGGGTACTGTCCACGGCCATGCGCTATGCCGGACCGCGGGAAGCGGTCTTCCACGCGATTATCCGCCGCAACTACGGCTGCACTCATTTCATCGTCGGTCGGGATCATGCCGGGGTGGGGAACTATTACGGGAGATACGCGGCGCACGAGCTCACGCGGCAGTTTGACGGGCAGCTGGGCATCGAGGTGCTGCGCTGCTCCGGCCCGTACCACTGCACCATCTGCGGGGGCATCGTCACGGAGCGCTCCTGCCCGCATGGGGCGAGCGCGCCGGAGGCGATCCGCCATATCAGCGGGACGTCGGTGCGCGCGCTCCTGGGCGGCGGAAGTCCCCCGGCCCCGGAGCTCATTCGTCCGGAAGTGCTGCAAAGCATTACGGCCCTGCCGTGCTTTATTGAAGAAGAAGAGGAGGCCTCCCCATGAGCCGAATCAAGATCGTGGCAACCATTGGGCCGACCACCTGTGACGCGGTCACCCTCGGCGCCCTCTGCGAAGCCGGCATGGACATCGCCCGCTTGAACGGTTCGCACAACCAGCTCGACTGGCACCGCACAGTGATCGAACGGCTGCGCGAGATGGCTCCCGCCGTGCCCATCCTGTTGGATCTGCCTGGCCGGAAGATCCGCGTGGCGAATCTGCCGACTGATGTGCGATTCCAAGCCGGGGATACGATTGTGTTCACCACGGCGCAGGACGGCGGCGGCGACAAAGTGCCGATCAACGCCCCGGCGCTCCACGGCGTCGTGTCGAAGCAAGACAGCGTCCTGGTGGATGACGGGCAATTCGCGTTCACGGTGGTGGATGTCGGCGAACATGACCTCGTCTGCCAAGCGCAGACCAGCGGCACGCTGACGAGCGCCAAGGGCCTTTCGATTCCCACGGCGTTGTGGAGCGGCTTGACGACCGAAGCGGACAAACGCCTCATCGCCTTCGCGTGCGAAGCGGGCGTGGATTTTATCGGCGCCAGCTTCATTGATTCCGCGCAGCAGCTTGAGGCGATTCGGATGCTCATCGGCTCGGAACGGCCGCGGATTATCGCGAAGATCGAAACGCCCAAGGCGATGCAGCAGCTCGAGGAGATCCTGGAATCCGCCGATGCCATCATGATTGATCGCGGCGATCTCTCGACGGAGACGCGGGATTTGGAGCGGGTGGTGTTGCACCAGAAGCGCATCCTCGCCTCGGCCAGGCGGGTGTACAAGCCGGTGATCATCGCCACGGAAATGCTCCACTCGATGGTGCGCGCGCCTGTTCCGACGAAAGCCGAGGTCAGCGACATCAGCAATGCCGTCCTGGATGGCGCGTCGGCGGTCATGCTCTCCGCAGAAACCGCGGTGGGCGCGTATCCGATCGAGGCGGTGAAGACGATGCGCCGCATTGTGGATGCGGTGAGCCTCCACCGCAGTCGAGCGGCCGAGGAGATTGCGGCGTCCTCGCGGACCATCCCGGAAGCGGTCGGAGAAGCCATCGCCCTGCTGTGCCGCCAGCTGCCCATCACCAAGATCGTGGCCATTACGAAATCGGGATATGCGGCGCGCGCGATCGCGACCCACCACCCTGTCCAGCCGATTCTCGCCGTGAGCGATGACGCTGCCGCGGCCAGAAGCTTCCAACTGTTCGCCGGCACGGAAGGCGTTCACGTGGACGTGCCCTTTTCACGCACGAGCACCGATCACATCCCCCGATGTCTCGAGGTGCTCTGGCGGAGAGAGCAGCTGACGGACGAAGACATCATTCTGGTGACCGCGGTGGGCTATCCGCGAGCCGGCAACCGCATGAACTTAATCCAGACGTTTCGCGTCGCGGATCTTCGGGAGAACCTTGGATGGCGTCGGTAACGACAACGCCCTTGCTTCGGTGATGAGTGCCATTGCGGTGGTGGGAACCGGCAGCATTGGGACGAGGCACCTACGGGTCTTGACGCAGAGCGGTGGGCTGTGCCCCATTGCGGTGCCGATTCGGGCCGAACGCAGGGGCGAGCTGGCCGCGCAAGGATTTTCAACGGCCGCCGATGTGCGGGAGGCGGCCGAGTTGGGCGCGACGGCGGCGATCATTGCGACCGACACCGGCCGTCACCTGCGGGATGGGCTCGACGCGCTCGATCAGGGACTGAATCTGCTCGTTGAGAAGCCGCTGGCGTGTGATGCGGCGCAGGCGCGCGAGCTCGCCGCGCGCGCGCAGGCTGCCGAGCGGAGGCTCTTCACGGGCTGCGTGATGCGGTTCAGCGAGTCGTTGGGCTGGTTCCGCGAACGGTTGCCGTCGCTGGGACGGCTCCATGCGGTGCGGATCGAGTGCCAGTCGTATCTGCCGGATTGGCATCCGGGTGGCCGTCCATGCCGTGAGCGCTATTCGGCTCATATGGATGAGGGCGGCGTGTTGCGGGATCTGATTCATGAGGTGGATTACGCCGGATGGCTGTATGGCTGGCCGCGCGCGGTGCAGGCGCGCGTGCGAAACCTGGGGCGGTTGGGGATTAGCGCGGAGGAAATCGCGGAGGTGTCGTGGGAAACTGCCGAAGGATGTCTCATCTGCCTGTGCGTGGACTATTTGACGACGCCGCCGCGGCGCGCCATGCGGGCGTGCGGTGAACACGGCACGCTGAGCTGGGATGGGGTCGCGGGAACGGTCACGCTCGCCGCCAACGGGACGGAGGCGATCACCCGGCGGTCCTCGCAAACGCGCGATGCGATGTTCACCGCTCAAGCGCAAGCCTTTCTTGCCGCCTGCGGCGGCGCGCACGATCCGCGTTTGGCGACCGGACAGGAGGGGGTGATGGCGTTGGCGGTGTGCGACGCCGCCCGCATTGCTTCCCACAGTCGGCGGGAGGAACGAGTGGAGTATGCCTCATGAGCGACGCGGAGCAGGGGCTGCTGGCCGTCATCCCGGCGCGCGGCGGATCCAAGGGGCTGCCGGGCAAAAACATCCGGCCGTTTCTCGGTCTGCCGCTCATCGCGCATTCCATCTTGTTTGCCAAGATGTGTCCGGAGATTGACCGGTGTGTGGTCTCGACTGATGTCCAAGAGATTGCGGAGGTCGCGAAGCGGTTTGGCGCCGAAACGCCCTGTTCCCGACCCTCCGAGTTGGCGCAAGATGACACGCCACTCTGGATGGTCGTCCAGCACGCGCTGGCGTTTGTCGAAAAGGAGGAAAGGAGATTCTACAAGGAGATCTTGCTGCTCGATCCCACCTCGCCGGCCCGCGAGCCGTTGGACGTGACCGTCGCGCTGCGGAAGCTGCGCGAGTCGCCCGAGGCCGACGGCATCATCGGGGTGTCCGAGCCGGAGTTCAATCCGATCTGGCATTGTGTCGTGGAGCGCGACGGCTGTATGGCTCAGCTCATCGAGTCGGGGGGGCAGTTTACGCGCCGCCAGGACGTCCCGACGGTGTATCGGATCAACGGCTCCATCTATCTCTGGCGCGCAGCCTTTGTGCGGGTGCATCAGGGATCATGGCAGCGCGGTGGGCGTTACCTGCTGCATGAGATTCCCGAGATACGGGCGATGTCGATTGATGATGCGAAGCAATTTGCGCGGGCCGAAGCCATGGTGAGGAGCGGGCTGATTACCTTGCCGTGGCTCAGCGAGGCGGTGCGAGTCTGATGGAGCGGTCGGTGGCACAGCTCATGGATCTGACCGGCCGGAGGGTCCTGTTGACCGGCGGGGCTGGCCATATCGGCACCGTCATCACCAAGGCACTTGAAGAAACGGGCAGTCGTGTCATGATATTGGATGTACGCGCTCACGGCCGTGCCGATGCGATGCGGTGCGACTTGCGCGATGAGCGCGCGACCCGCCAGGCGATCCGAGCCGCCATCAAGCGGATGGGCGGACTCGAGATTCTCATCCATTGCGCCGCCTATGTGGGAGCGACCAAGAAGCCGGGCTGGGCGGTGCCGTTCTCGCAGCAGACCGTGGAAGCGTGGGACGCGGCGATGCGGGTCAATGTGACCTCAGCCTTCGTCATGGTTCAAGAGGCTCGAAACGCCCTGGCTGCCTCCGGGCACGGTTCTGTCATCCTTCTTTCCTCTATCTATGGGCTGGTGGGGCCGGATTGGCGGCTCTATGACGGAACGGCCATGGCCCAGCCGGCCGGCTATGCCGCGTCCAAAGGCGGGATCCTGCAACTGATCCGCTACCTGGCCACAACCTTGGCCCCGCGCATTCGCGTGAATGCCGTCTCGCCGGGAGGTGTGTGGCGCCATCAACCGGCCGCATTCCGCCGCCGATATCACACGCGCACGCCGCTGGGTCGGATGGCGACGGAGGAAGATCTCAAGGGGGCCGTTGCGTATCTGGCGAGCGATCTCTCCGCGTATGTGACAGGGCACAACCTGGTCGTGGATGGCGGGTGGACGATATGGTGAAGCCTGTGGAGATTGCCGGACGTTGGGTTGGCCCCGGGGAGCCGTGTTTCATCGTGGCGGAAGTCGGGGTCAACCACAATCGGGATCTGGACATGGCGCGCCGGCTGGTGGATGCGGCCAAATCGGCCGGAGCTGATGCGGTCAAGTTCCAAGCCTTTAAGGCCGAGCGCCTGGCCGCCGCCTGCGCGCCGAAGGCGCACTACCAAGCGGAGACGACCGGAGGCGGCGAGTCCCAACTCGAGATGTTGCGGCGCCTGGAATTTTCCCAGGAAGCGAATCGGACCATTTCCGCCTACTGCAGGCAGCAGGGGATTTGGTACATGTGCACACCCTTCGATGAAGAGAGCGCCGATTTTCTCGAGACGCTCGACGTGGCGGTCTTCAAAGTGCCCTCGGGTGAAGTGACCAATCTGCCGTACCTGCGCCACATCGCGCAGAAAGGACGGCCGATGATTGTCTCCACCGGCATGAGCACGGAAGCGGAAGTGGCTGAAGCGGTCCGTGTCATTCGCGAGGCCGGCAACCCGCCGCTCATTCTGCTGCATTGCGTCAGCAACTATCCGGCGGATCCGGCCGATGCCAATCTGCGAGCGATGGCCAGCTTGACTCGCGCCTTCGGCGTGCCGGTGGGCTACTCGGATCACACGCCGGGCATCGAGGTCGCCTTGGCCGCGGTGGCGCTGGGGGCCTGCGTGATTGAGAAACATGTCACGCTGAATCGCAACCTGCCGGGTCCGGATCATCAGATGTCCCTTGAGCCGGATGAATTGGCGGCGTTGGTGCGGGGCATCCGACTCGTGGAGCGTGCGCTCGGCCATGGGCGCAAAGAGCCGGCCGCCCGCGAGTTGGAAACGGCGGCGGTGGCCCGCAAGAGCCTGGTGGCCGCCTGCGATGTGCGTGCCGGCACGCGATTGACCGAGGCGTTGATTACGACCAAGCGGCCGGGCATCGGATTGCCGCCCTCCCTGTTGCCTCAGGTGATCGGGCGCATCGCGGCCCAGGATATTCCGGCGGATGCCTTGATCGCGTTGGAGATGCTCCGCTGATGAGAACGATTGGCGTGGTGACCGTCGGTCGTTCAGACTACGGCATCTATCGGCCGGTGTTGCGGGCGATTCAACAGGCTGAGGGGTTGGCGCTGCGCCTGTTCGTCACGGGCACGCATCTGGAGCCGTCGTTCGGTCTGACGGTGCGCGCCATTGAGGTTGATGGATTTCCCATTGCCGAGCGGATTCCCATGGGCTTGGGCGACGACAGCCCTGCCGGCATCGCCGCCGCCATGGGGCGTGGCACGCTGGGGTTCTCGCAGGCCTATGGGCGATGCCGTCCGGATGTGCTCGTCCTGTTGGGGGACCGGTTCGAGATGCACGCGGCGGCGGTGGCGGCGGTGCCGTTTGCCATCCCGCTGGCCCATCTCCATGGCGGGGAGCTGACGAATGGAGCGATTGACAACGCTTGGCGCCACGCGATGACCAAGATGAGCCATCTCCACTTCGTCGCCACCGAAGAGGCTCGCCGCCGCGTGCTCCAGATGGGGGAAGAACCGTGGCGGGTCGTCGTGTCGGGGGCGCCGGGGTTAGACAATCTTCGCACCGTCAAGCTGCTCACGCTGGAAGAGATCGCTTTCTCCCTCGGCAAGCCGCTGAAGACGGCCCCGCTGTTAGTCACGTATCATCCGGTGACGCTCGAATACGAACAGGCGGTTTGGCAGATCGGCGAATTGCTCGCCGTCCTGGAAGTCGTGGATCGGCCGGTGGTCTTCACGGCGGCCAATGCGGACACCAACGGCCGGGTGATTCGCCGGGCCATCGAGGCGTTTGTCGCAAGCCGCCCTTCGTCGGTCGTGGTCGACGCCCTGGGCACACAAGCCTATTTCAGCCTCATGGCGCACGCCGCGGCGATGATCGGAAATTCGTCCAGCGGACTCATCGAAGCGCCGTCGTTCAAGCTGCCAGTCGTCAATATCGGCACCCGGCAGGCGGGACGATTGAGGGCGGAGAACGTGATTGACGTCGGCTATGGACGAGAAGCCATCCTCCAGGGTATTCGCCGCGCCCTCGCGCCGGAGACCCGCGAGTGCCTCAAGAACATGGTCAACCCGTATGGTGAGGGACGCGCGGCGGACGTGATGGTGGACCATCTGCGGGGCGTTGTGCTGGATCATCGGTTCATCGCCAAGTCATTTGTGGATTGGCCTTCTGAAGCATTGGTCACCCCATGAGCGTGCGGATTATTCCCCGGCTGGACATCAAGGGACCCAATCTGGTGAAAGGCGTTCACCTGGAAGGGCTTCGCGTGTTGGGCAAGCCCGAGGCGTTTGCGCGCTGCTACTATGAGCAAGGAGCCGATGAGCTGCTCTACATGGACGTGGTCGCTAGTCTCTACGGACGCCACAACCTCTTGGATATTGTGGCGCGCACCTCAAAAGAGATTTTCATTCCGCTGACCGTCGGCGGCGGCCTCAGAACCTTGGACGACATTCGCAAGGTTCTCTGCGCCGGCGCCGACAAGGTCTCGCTCAACACGGCGGCGATTCGCGAGCCGGAACTGATCCGTCAGGCCGCCCATCGGTTTGGCTCCTCCACCATCGTGGTCTCCGTTGAGGCGATCAAGAAATCCGACGGCCGATACGAAGCCTATACCGATAACGGCCGGCAGGAAACCGGCCGCGACGCAGTGGCTTGGGCGGTGGAGGCGGCCGCGTTGGGGGCGGGGGAGCTGCTCGTGACGTCCATTGACCGGGAAGGAACGGGCCGCGGCTTCGACGTGGAACTCACGCGGCAGATCGCCGATGCGGTCTCGATTCCGGTCATTGCCTGCGGCGGTGCGGGCAGCGTACAGCACGTCTGCGACGTGGTGGCTGAGGGCCACGCCAATGCGGTGTGCCTCGCGTCCGTGCTGCACTATCACACGGTGCGGCACCATGAGGTCGTGGGGGATTTCTCCGCTGAAGGGAATGTCGAATACCTGACGAAGCGTCGCGGAGGGTTCTTGAGCATCCACGTGGCGACCCTGCCGGAGATCCGCGACGCCATGCGCTCGGGGGGCATCCCCTGCCGTGAGGTCGACTATGCCTGAAGGAGTAGGGCCGCGCCAGGTGGTGGGACGCGTCGCCATCGTGGACTATGGGATGGGCAACCTGTTCAGCGTCAAGCACGCCTGCGAGGCGGTCGGGCTGTCCGCGGCCATTACCTCCTCCTCGGAGCAGATCGTCTCGGCGAACGCCGTGATCCTGCCTGGCGTGGGCGCCTTCGGTGATGCGATGGAGGCGCTGCGACGGCTGGATCTGATCAGCCCGTTGCGGGACGCGGCCGTCTCCGGCGCGCCCCTCATGGGAATCTGCTTGGGGATGCAGTTGTTGATGAGCGAAAGCGAAGAGTTCGGTCGGCACAAGGGCTTGGGAATCATTGAGGGCGATGTCGTGCGGCTGGCCGTCTCCACCGAGCAGGGCCGTGTCCTCAAAGTTCCCCACATCGGATGGAACCGAATCGAGCGGCAGGCGCGGTCGTGGGACGGCTCGTTGCTGGAGGGGTTGACGGACGGCTCCGCCATGTATTTCGTCCATTCCTTCTATCTCCGTCCGGTGGATCCGCGGGTCGTCTTGTCGGTCACGCGCTACGGGTCGACGACATTCTGCTCGACACTCCAACAGGATCACGTGTTTGCCAGCCAGTACCATCCGGAACGCAGCGGGCCTCTCGGTCTTCGCATGTATCGTCGTCTCGCCGCGCGGATCACCGCGCCATCCCATGAGGTGCAACATGCTGAAGTCAGCGACCCGTAAGCCCGCGTTAGAACGCTCTGACGCGCCGGAGGTCAAATACGGCCTGCCGCGCGAGGTGATCTTTTGCCGCGGGTGCGTGATGTCCAACCAGCGTCCCTCCTCCATTCCGGAGTTTCGGCACCGGCCGGACCGCCAGGGCGCGAAGTATCTCCATCTTGACGAGGAGGGCGTGTGCGACGCCTGCCGATACGCGCAGCGCAAGGAAACGATTGACTGGACGCGGCGCGAGCAGGAACTCCTCGCGCTGCTCGACCGGTACCGCCGAAGCGACGGCGCGTATGATTGCCTCGTGCCGGGCAGCGGAGGGAAGGACAGCGCCTACGCGGCGCATCTGCTCAAGTACACATACGGCATGCACCCTCTCACCGTGACCTGGCCGCCGATTCTGTACACGGACTACGGCTGGAAAAATTTTCAGAATTGGATCGAGGTGGGCGGCTTCGACAATGTGACCTTCAAGCCGAACGGCCGCGTCCATCGTCTGCTGACCCGCCTGGCGATCGAGCATCTCCTGCATCCGTTCCAGACGTTCATCCTGGGTCAGAAAAACCTGGCGCCCAAGGTGGCGCTGCGCTACCAGATCCCGTTGGTGTTCTTCGGCGAACCGGAGGCGGAGTACGGCAGTCCCATCGCGGAGACCGCCAGCTCGTTGCGCGACACCTCCTACTACACCATGCGCCACCTCGATGAGCTCTACCTGGCCGGCCTGCCGCTGCCCGAGCTGATGGAGCGCCACCAGCTCTCGCTGAACGATTTCATGGCCTACCTGCCGGCGGACGCCGAGGAGTTGGCCCGCTCCAACATCGAAGTGCACTACATGGGCTACTACATCAAGTGGACGCCTCAAGAGGCGTATTACTACGCGGTCGAACACACCGGCTTCCAAGCCCGCCCGTTCCGCACCGAGGGAACCTACAGCAAGTACAACAGCATTGATGACAAGATCGACGATCTGCACTACTACACGACGCACATCAAGTTCGGCCTTGGCCGGGCGTCGTATGACGCCTCGCAGGAGATTCGCAACAAGCATCTCACGCGCGAGGAAGGCATCGCCCTGGTGCGCCGCTTCGACGGCGAGCAGCCAGGGCGATATGTTCGAGAGGTGCTGGAAGCCTTGGGGCTGACCGTCGAGCGGTTCATGGAGCTGTGCGACGAGTTCCGCTCGCCGCATCTCTGGACGCGCGAGGGCGGCCGGTGGTCCTTACGCCACGAGGTCGCGTGAGATGTATACCGACCTGGCGACACTGTGCGTGTCTCAAGACCAGGCGCTGTACCCGGCGGTGGTCCAGATGGACGCCAATCGCTTGGGCATCGTCCTGGTTGTGGATGGGCAGCGCCGGCTGATCGGCACCATCACGGATGGCGACATCCGGCGCGCGCTCTTGACGAAGCTCGCGCTCGAGCAGCCGATCCGTTCGCTCCTGGCGAGGAAAGCCGGTACGCCCTACGCGACGCCGATCACCGCCCGGATGGGGCAGGAGAGCGGGGCGTATCTGGCGCTCCTCAAGCGCCACGGGATTCTCCATCTGCCGTTGCTGGATGAGGCCGATCGAGTCGTCGGGGTGGTGACGATGGAGGAGTTTCTGCCGAACCAGCCGCTGTCGTTGCGGGCGGTCGTGATGGCGGGCGGGATGGGCAGCCGGCTCAGTCCCTTGACCGAAGAGATCCCGAAGCCCATGCTTCCCGTGGGCGATCGGCCGCTGCTGGAACTCATCATTGAGCAGTTGCGGGACGCCGGCGTGCGGCACGTGAAGCTGAGTACCCACCATAAGCCGGAGAAGATCGAAGCGCATTTTCGCGATGGCAAGCAGTTTGGCGTTGAGCTGTCCTATGTGACGGAGGACCGTCCCCTCGGGACCGCAGGCGCGCTGGGACTGCAGGAGCCTCCCGACACGACGACCCTCGTCATGAACGGCGATATCCTCACGCAGGTGGATTTCCGGGCGATGTTGGCCTACCACCGGGAGCACGAGGCGGACTTCACCGTCTGCGTCCGCCATTATGAACTGAAGGTTCCATATGGATTGGTGCGGTGCGAGGGATTTCGTGTCACGGGGTTAAGTGAGAAGCCGCTCGTGAGTTCGTTCGTGAATGCGGGGACCTATCTGCTGGAGCCTGACGTCTACCAGTTCATCCCCAAGGGAGAACGGATGGATATGACGGAGCTCATCCAGCAACTCATCAAGTCCGGACGGACCGTGGTGAGTTTTCCGATTCGGGAGCATTGGCTGGACATCGGTCAGCTCGATGACTACGCCGAAGCTCAAGAACAGGTGAAACGGTGGGAGCAATCTCGGCGTAAGGCGAAGCATCGCGCCGCGCCGTTTCAGAAAACTGTGTCATGAGCACCAGCATGTGGCAAGGGAAACGGGTCTTGGTGACGGGAGCCGGGGGATTCATCGGCAGCCACCTCACGGAACGGTTGGTGGAACTTGGCGCCACCGTGCGCGCCTTCGTCCACTATCGCGGAGACGGCTCGTGGGGTTGGCTGGATACATCACCGCTGAAGGAGGAGTTGGAGGTGGTGGCGGGAGACTTGGCCGATCGGGATCTCGTCCTGCAGGCGGTGCAGGGAACCGAGGTCGTGTTTCACCTGGCGGCGCTCATCGCGATTCCCTATTCCTATCAGGCGCCAAGCTCGTTCGTCCAGACCAACGTCGTGGGAACCTTGAATGTCTTGCAGGCGGCCCGTGCCGGCGGCGTGGGGCGGGTCGTGCACACCTCTACCAGCGAAGTCTATGGAACCGCGCAGTATGTGCCGATGGATGAAGCGCATCCGCTCCAGGCCCAGTCGCCCTACGCCGCCAGCAAGATCGGGGCGGACAAGCTGGCTGAATCGTTTTGGCGTTCCTATGAACTGCCGGTGGTAACGATCCGGCCGTTCAATACCTTTGGGCCTCGTCAGTCGGCTCGGGCGATCATTCCGACCATCATCACGCAGGGCCTGGGCAACGGGACGGTGCGGTTGGGCAATCTCAGCCCGAAGAGAGACTTGAATTACGTCAGTGATACCGTGGAAGGCTTTGTCTTGGCGGCGACCGTCCCTGAAGCGGTCGGGCGCGCGATCAACCTGGGGTCAGGCCGGGAGACGAGCATCGGGGAGCTGGCCCGGATGATTCTGACGCGGCTCGGGAAGGCTGGCGCCGTTGAGCAGGAGGCGCAGCGTCTGCGGCCGCAAGGCAGTGAGGTGGAACGGCTTTTGGCGGACACGACGCTGGCTCAGCAGCTCCTCGGCTGGAAACCCGCGGTTTCGCTTGAAGAAGGATTGCGGCGGACGATCGAATGGCTCGAAGAACATCAGACCCTCTATCGGACGCAGCAGTATGCAATGTGAGCAGGTGATGGCCCATGGTTGAGGTGGTGGTGACCGGCGCGTCGGGATTCATCGGGCGGGCGGTGTGCGCGGAGCTGGCCGCACGCGGCGTCTCTGTGATGGGAGTGGGCCGTTCCGCGGATCCAGAGATTCGAGGAGTACCCTATGTGCGAGTGGCGGGCTATGAGGAATTCCGCCCTCCGCGCAACGCTCGGTGTCTCCATTTGGCGTGCAGCACCCGATTTCGCGAAGGATCAATGGAGACTCACCCTGATTGCTTTGAAGCGGTGCAGTTGGTGCGCGCGATTCTGCATCAGGGATACGACCGCGTGGTGTTGGCCTCGAGCGCCTTGGTCTACGGCGATCACGTGCCGCGTCCTCGACGGGAGGATGAGCCGGTGCAGCCGACCGGAGCGTACGCGCGCATGAAGCTGGCGGTGGAAACCGAAGTGCTTGCGTGCCGGCAGACCGTGGCGCGGCTCTCAAACGTCTACGGGCCTCGGATGCAGACCGGCACGGCGCTGTCGGACATCCTCCAACAGCTTCCCGATTCCGCGGCGCCGCTGAGGGTGCGGGATACCAGCCCTGTCCGTGACTACCTCTATCTAGAGGATGCCGGCAAGGGATTGGCCGACTTGGTGCTTGCCGAGGAGGCGGAGGGGATCGTCAATCTCGGCACAGGGATCGGCACGAGCGTCGGGGAACTGGCGCGTCAGTGCCTGGTGCTGGCGGGGCAAGCCGATCGGCCGGTCGTGGGGCGGCACGCCTCGGAGCGGATATCCACAGTGATTGTTGACCCCGGCAAGGCGGCCCGGCAACTAGGCTGGCGCGCCGAGCGATCGCTGGTCACGGGCCTGAAAGGGATGGTCGAACCACGTACGCAGCAGGCGCTGCATGCCGGATAACCTTCCATGAAGATTTTGTCCGTGTATCCGTATACTCACATCGCATCCAGTGCGCTGATCATTGACGGGGAAGTGGCCGCAGCCGCGGCTGAGGAACGGTTCAACCGCGAGAAGATGAGCACCAAGTTTCCCATCCTGTCCGCGCGCTGGTGCCTGGAGTCCAAACAAGTGGACTGGGATGATTTGGATCTGATTGCCGTGGCGTGGAACCCCATGCGCAATATCCACGCCGCCTCCAAACGGTGGGTGGCGGAACTGGCCTGGCGCGGCGAGATGCTCACGCATGTGCCCACACAGCTCATGCGGGCGATGCAAGCCCCGCCGGCGCCTGACATGCAGGTGAAATTCGGCAGGGTGAACCTGATGTATCTGAATCACCATGAGTGCCATGCCGCCAACGGCTTTTATCTGTCGCCGTTTGAGCGGGCGGACATCCTCTCGGTCGATGGGCACGGCGAGGATGACACCTGTCTGCTCGGCGTGGGGGAGGGCACACGCATCGAACCGAAGCGGCGTGTCCTGTACCCGCATTCGCTCGGGCTCTTCTACGGGACGTTCACCGACTTTCTCGGGTTCCGGGCGGACCACGATGAATGGAAAGTCATGGCGCTCTCCAGCTTTGCCACGCGCCCGAACCGCTATGACAAGCTCTTGCGTCCTCTGGTCAAGCTGACCGACGAGG
>JACQRA010000079.1 GCA_016206725.1 Candidatus Omnitrophota bacterium | reverse complement strand
TCAACCAGCCGCCACGCTTCCATCCGGAGGATGGGGCGGCCGTCGAGGCTGAGCGGTCCGAAGCTCTCGAGCTCCTGGTTCAACCGCTTGACCGTCTCGAACGACGGGGCGAAGAGCACATGGTGGATGTTGTGGGCTTTACCCCGCCGATAAAAGAGCGTGTTCACCTCGGTGGTGAGGATGAAGTACACGCCATCATATTCCAACAGGCCGTGGCCAGTGGGGCGCAACGTCTCTTCGAGCTCCTGCAGCCACAGGGGATGCGTGAAATCGCCGGTTCCCAGCAACCCGATCCCCTTGAGCTTGGCCCATTTGGCCAGCTCCTTCACGCAGAGATCCTTGGAGCAGGCTCGGCTATAACGCGAGTGGATGTGAAAATCCGCGACAAACTCAGGCATGCACACCCTCCAGCAAGTCGAGGAACCTCCGGAACACATAGCGCGAATCGTGCGGGCCAGGCGAGGCTTCGGGGTGGTACTGCATGCTGAAAATCGGCAGTTCACGATGCCGCATGCCCTCGACGGTTTTGTCGTTCAGATTGATGTGCGTCAGCTCCACCCCGTTGTCAGGGATGGACTCCACATCTACTGCAAAGCCGTGATTCTGGGCGGTGATTTCCACCTTCCCCGTCGTCAGGTCTTTCACCGGATGATTGCCTCCGTGGTGGCCGAACTTCAATTTGTACGTCTTGCCGCCGAAGGCGAGCCCCAGTAATTGATGGCCGAGGCAAATGCCCAGCAGGGGAACGCGCCCGATGAGCCCTCGGATGGCCTCGATCCCGTAGGTGACGGCCGCCGGATCCCCCGGCCCGTTCGAGAGCACGACCCCGTCCGGCTTCATCGCCAACACCTCACGCGCCGACGTGGCCGCGGGTACCACGTTGACGTAACACCCCAGCGACGCCAACTGCCGCAGAATGTTGTGCTTCACCCCATAATCCATCACCACCACATGCCAATGCGGAGCGTGGAATGCGGAGTGCGGAGTTGAACGTTTTGATTCCGAATTCCCCATTCCGAACTCCCCATTGCTTTTGATGGGCCATTCATACGCCTTCTCACACGTTACGTCCTTCACGAAATCCGCCCCGACCATGCTCGGGGCGAATCGCACCTTTTCCAGCACGCGCGCAGGGTCCGGCTCGATCGTGGAAATGCCGCCGTTCATCGCCCCTTGCCGGCGCAGCTTCAACGTAAGCGCACGGGTATCAACCCCGTCTATCGCCATGATGCCGTGCTGTTTCAGATAGACTTCGAGCGCCATCTGCGAGCGAAAGTTGCTTGCCATCGGCGAGCACTCGCGGAGGATGAAGCCCTCCGCCCATGGCCGGTGCGACTCCACGTCCTCCTCGTTGACCCCGTAGTTACCGATGTGCGGGTAGGTCATGCACACCAGTTGTCCTTTGTACGACGGATCGGTGAGGATTTCTTGATAGCCGGTGAGCGACGTGTTGAACACCACTTCGCCGACCGTCTGCCCCTCGGCACCGATGGCTCGTCCTTTGAATGCGGTGCCGTCTTCCAGCACCAACCACGCTGGGCGCCCGTTTCCACTCATCCAATCACCGTTCCCTGACGAATCGTTTTGACCACGCGGCCGCTCAGGCGCGCTCCGGCGAACGGGGTATTCGTCCCCTTGGAGACAAACTGTTTCGGATCAACGATCCAGGTCGCCTTCGGATCGACTAGCGTGAGATTCGCCGGCTGTCCTTTGACCAGTCCATGGCCGTTGATGCCGGCGATGCGGGATGGATTGATGGACAGGCTTTGCACCAATTGCCCCCAGGAGAGATGCCCCGCTTCGATCAGCGTCGTCACGCACACCCCAAAAGCGGTTTCCAACCCGCTGATACCAAATGGCGCCGTGTCGAAATCGGCGTCCTTCTCCCAGTCGGTGTGGGGCGCGTGGTCCGTCGCGATACAATCAATCGTGCCGTCCTTCAGCCCCTCGATCAGGGCCAGCCGGTCATCGTCCCCTCGCAGCGGCGGGTTGACCTTGGCCTCGGTACGGAATCCTTCGACCGCTTCGTGGGTGAGTGCAAGATGATGGGGCGTCACTTCGCACGTGACATGCGCCCCTTGTCGTTTGGCGTGGCGAATCAATTCCACCGATTCGGCGCACGACACGTGCGCGACGTGCAGCCACCCGCCGGTCAAGGCGACCAGCGCGAGATCGCGCGCCACGATCGTCGCTTCGGATTCGGCAGGAATGCCTCGCAATCCCAAGGTGGTGGAGACCACCCCCTCATGAATGACACCACCTGCGCTCAAGCTCGGGTCTTCAGCGTGCTGGATCACGGGACGCCCGAACACCTTCGAATATTCCAGCGCCCGCCGCATCAACAGCGGGTTGATCAACGGCTTGCCGTCGTCGGAGAGTGCGGCACAGCCGGCGTCAAACAGCTCGCCGAAATCGGTCAGCTCTTGGCCGTGTTGGCCCTTGGTCAGGGCGCCGATGGGATGCACGTCAACCAGGCCGACGCGCCGGGCTTCGTGGGTCACCCACTCCACCGCCCCGCCGTGATCCACCACCGGATCGGTGTTCGGCATGGGGCAGACGGCGGTGAACCCTCCGCGCGCCGCCGCTTGAGAGCCGGTTTCAATCGTCTCCTTGTCCTCGCGCCCCGGCTGGCGGAAGTGGACGTGCAAATCAACGAAGCCCGGCAAGACCAGTTTGCCCTTGGCGTCAATGACGTCCACGCCGTCGAGCGCCTTGAGCGATGGGTGTACGTCGGCGATCAGGCCGTCTTCGATCAGGACGTCGAACCGACCGTCCCGCTTGGCGGCCGGATCAACGACGGTGCCGCCGACGATCAACAGCGGTTTACTCATCGGCCGCTCCCCCGCCATTGGACGCGCCGGCAACCAGATACAACGCCGCCATCCGCACCGCCACCCCGTTGGTCACCTGATCCAAAATCACCGAGTGAGGCCCGTCCGCCACGCTGGAGTCAATCTCAACGCCTCGATTGATCGGCCCAGGATGCATGATCAATACATCCGGTTTGGCGAACTTGAGCCGATCTCGGTCAATCCCGTATCGCAGTCGATACTCCCGAAGGCTCGGCACCAGTGTGACTTCTTGCCGCTCGTGCTGGATGCGCAGCAGCATCAGGACATCCGCATGGCGAATCGCCTCGTTGACGTCAAACGTCACAGTGACCCCTAACTGTTCCATCTGCGCCGGCATCAACGTCGGCGGCCCGCAGACCGTCACCGGAGCGCCAAGTTTCGTCAAACCCCAGATGTTTGATCGCGCCACGCGGGAGTGGGCCAGGTCGCCGAGGATCGTCACCTGGAGGCCCTCAATCCGTCCCTTTTTCTCCTGGATGGTCAGCAGATCGAGCAAGGCTTGCGTCGGGTGCTCATGGGCGCCGTCGCCGGCGTTGATCACCGAGGCGCGGGCGTGTCGCGCGATCATCTGCGGAACCCCGGCCGCTGCATGGCGAATGACGATGATGTCCACCTTGAGGGCCTCGAGATTTTTGATCGTATCGAGAATGGTCTCGCCTTTCGTCATGCTCGAGGTGGAAGCTGCGATGTTGAGGATATCCGCAGAGAGCCGTTTGGCGGCCAGCTCGAAGGAGGTGCGCGTGCGGGTGCTCGGCTCAAAGAACAGATTCACCACGGTCTTTCCCCGCAGCGCGGGAACTTTCTTGATCGGCCGCAGGGAAATTTCACGGAACGACTCGGCGGTGGCCAGCAACAGGCGGATCTCGTCGGCGGAGAGCTCCCGCAGACCGAGCAGGTCCTTCTTCGTCCACTGGGCCGTCTGAACCGCCTCAGGAGCGATCACGGCAGTGTCAGGCATTTGAAGCCTCCTCTGCGCCGAAAATGATCACTTCGTCTTTGCCGTCGGTTTCCTGCAGCCGAACCTCCACCCGCTCTTTCAGGCTCGTGGGAATGTTCTTGCCGACGTAGTCGGCGCGGATCGGCAGATCCCGATGGCCGCGATCCACCAACACCGCCAACTGAATGGCCACAGGCCGTCCGAGATCGATGAGGGCATCCAGCGCGGCGCGGATCGTGCGCCCGGTAAAGAGCACATCGTCCACCAGCACGAGGCGCAGGTCGGTGATGTCGAAGGAAATGTCGGTCGCGCGCACGACGGGATTGGGCGCGATGCGAGAGAGGTCATCGCGGTAGAGCGTGATGTCCAGCGCGCCGACCGTCGGGGGCTTGCGCTCGATCGTTTCAATTTCCTTCGCCAACCGCTGCGCGAGGACCGCCCCGCGGGTCCGAATCCCGATCAAGGCGAGCCGGTCGGTTCCCTTGTTGTGCTCGATGATCTCGTGGGCGATGCGCACCAGCGCGCGCCGGATGGCGTCCTCGTCAAGAAGCTTGGCTTTCTCGCGAGCGGAGGCAGGCACAAAAATAGCTCCGGCTGGGACTCGGAGCTGTTCTGATTTGGAAGAGGATTGTGCGGACATCGCTCCCTTTCCCGTCTCTCAGGACGAGGTTTAAAGGCCGAACAACGCTCAGTATAGCGGGAGAATGCCTGCTGGTCAAGTCAATTATCGTCTCTGGAACGACGGGGGGCGCGTTTTGAAGAACTTCACCACGATCCCGGACCACACCCAATCGGTCGTCGTGACCGAACCGCTTCGATTAAAATCAGCGCGCGTCCGGATCGCGTCATCCGAGATGAGGCCCGAGGCCGCCTGCCCCGTCACGGTCTGGTCCAGGGCATTAATCGCGCCGTCCCGGTTGACATCGATGTCCATGTTATGGACTTCGATGTCCACCGTCAGCGGCACCGTCTCCGTCCCATCCGTGACGTAAAACGTCACGGGCATGATTCTGGAGTTGCGCTCGCGGCCGGGCACCACAAAGAAATCTGTTTGCCAACGGAACGTCTGGTTGCTCAAGGTTGCCCCGGCCGGCACGGTGCCGGCATCAACCGTGTAGGTGAGGGAATCCCCGTCTGGATCAGTCGCTTGGATGCGAAAGGTCAGCGCCCTTGATTCGAAGACGGCTTGCCGATTGATGGGGGTGAACACGGGCGGCCGATTGGCTTTCTCCGTCACGGTGAGCACTTGATCGGCCGGAACGTTGCGGAGGATGTTGACGATGCCGCTGGGCCATCGAATTTCAACGGCGTCAATGAGCGTCGAGGCTCCGATCCCGAAGTGAGGCTGCGCCACCGAGGAAGCGCTCTGTGCCTCGCGGACCTGCGTGCGAGCCCCGGTCTTAACGGACACGCGGGCTCCGTAGGCGTCCCGAGCGCTTGTGGTCCCCCGCAGCTTGATCTTCAGCCAGTGCGAGTTGATGGCCGCGACGTTGTTCAAGAGCGCTCCCCGCGTCATAAACACCAGACTTCCAGGCGCGATGAAGTCCAGCGTGCCGTTGTTATCCTGGTCGCCCACGGCGGCGGCCGAGGCGCCTGGCCAGGGCCGGAGTTCCCACGGCGCCACGTACTCCGTCACCTCGGTGAAGGTGTCGTCCCCGTTATTGCGCCACACGAAATTGTGCGAGACGCCTGGTAGGCCGGTGGTCATATTGATCTCGCCCCCATTCACCATATACAAGTCGAGGTCGCCGTCGTGGTCGTAATCCAAGAATTGCGTCCCGTAAAACGTCCCGGCGCCTGGCTTCGAGAGGCCGGCTCCGGTGACCGGAGTATAGGTGCCGTTGCCGTTGTTCTTGCACAACGCCATCCACCTGACGGCGGGGCAGTCATTCACAAAGCAGTGGGCGGGGTCATACGCCATGCCCGTCATGAACACATCCTGGGCTCCATCATTGTTATAATCGCCGACCGCCGCCCCACTATCAGGCAGCAGGGCAGGCCACGGAGGGGACAGTTGCACAAGTTGGGCGGCGGTCAGCGACACCGCAAAGGCCCCGCTCCCGTTGTTGCGGTAGAAGCGGCCCCCGACCATGATGTCCTGATCGCCGTCGTTATCGTAGTCGAACGCCGCGAGGAATCCGCCGTCCCAGGTGATCGCTCCCGGCAACCCGGCTTGCGCCGTCACCTGGGTGAACGTGCGGTCCCCGTTATTCTTATAGACGTCGCCATCCACCAGATCGACCCAGCCATCCTTGTTGTAGTCCACGGCAACCACCTGGTACGACCGGACGCCGCCCAGCCCGCTGGGGACGCTGAAATCCGTAAAGGTCCCGTCGCCCTGATTGAGAAACAGGCGGCCGGCTTCTCCGGTGACGAACAAATCTTGATCCCCGTCATTGTCAACATCCAAAAAGACCGAGGCGTAGTGCAACAGGACGCCCGTGACCTTCGGGTCCACCCCGGTGAATGTGCCGTCTCCGTTATTCCGGAACAACTGCCCGGAATCGTGGTCGATGACGAACGCGTCGAGGTCTCCGTCGTTGTCGACATCTCCCAGGTTCGTGTGGAGGGTGGCCATCTCATTCAACGGCAGGCCAGACGGGGTCAACGCAGCCGCAAACAGCGTGACGCGGCGGGTGAACATTCGCGTGGTGGTCGTTCCCGAGGCCGAGAGTGTCAGCGTAAACGGGAGCACGGTTCCAAGCGGCGTGTTGGGGAGCACGGTCAGGAGAAACGGCGCGGCGTCGTTCCCTTTGGTCTCCCCTACCGCGATGTCGCCGTAGCTGACCGTTGACCTCTGAAAGGTCACAGAGGGGCTGCTGGTGGTCAGCGTCGCCACGACACCGCTGGCCGGCTGTCCCCTGTCCCGCAACGTGATCGTCATGTTGACCGATCGGCCGGGAATCAGGGGATCGTACTGGATAGACTCGATCGTGAGAACCGGCTGGGGAGCGAGGGTCAGCGCCTGGTAGGCATCAAGCCGGCCGGCCCCCAGGAGACCTCCATCATCGGGGTTGAACGCATCGATCGGTTGAGTCCCGGCCAAGAGCCGACCGCGGATCGCCTCGAGGGACTCGCTCGGATATTTGCTGAACAGCAGCGCCGCCACGCCGGCGGCATGGGGACACGCCATCGAGGTGCCGCGCGCCCGATAAAACTCGCTTCCGACGACTAACTGCGGATTCCCGGTAGGAAGTCCACGATTATTGGATCGCATGGAGAGGATGTTGGCGCCCAAGAGGTTGGTCCCATCGGTGCTGCGGCTTCCGCCCCCGGGAGCCGAGACGTCCACGGACATCCCCCAGTTGGAGAAATCGCAGCGTCGATCCGCGATGTCCACCGCCGCGACCGAGAGAAGCGTCTCAAAGCTCGCTGGCGCAAACACGAGCCAATCGGCATCGGTGCCGTCGTTGCCAGCCGCCGCCACACTGAGGGCCCCGCTCGCCGCCGCATACGCAAAGGCCTCGCGCAATGTCAGAGAGTCTCCCGGACCGCCCCAGGAATTGTTGAGCACCGCCGCCCCGGCATCGACGGCATACCGCACAGCCGCTGCGGCGTCGGCATCTGGTCCCCCGCCCCCAGCGTCCAAGAACTTGACGGGCATGATCTTGGCTTTGGGGGCGACCCCGATGATCCCATAGGTGTTGTTTCCCACTGCGGCAATCGTGCCCGCGACATGGGTGCCATGGCCGTTGTCATCCATCGGATCGGCGTCATTGGAGACAAAATCCCAGCCCCGCACATCGTCAATGAAGCCGTTGCCGTCATCATCGAGCCGATTGTCGGGGATTTCGCCGGGATTGGTCCAGATGTTGGGCGCCAGGTCGTTATGGAGGTAGTCAACCCCGCTATCGATGACGGCCACCACAACCCCTTCCCCTTGGGTGAGCGCCCAGGCTCGATCAGCTTGGAGGGTCTTCGCGCCCCAGAGATCTTCGTGGGCTTGGCCCCAAGCGCCCGTTGACCAGGCCCGACTGTGGTTGGGGTCCACATACGTGTCGTCTGGGAGGCTTCGGGGGAAGTCCTGGGCCGTCCGGAGGTAGTTGGGCTCGGCGTAGGCGACATGCGGATCCGCCCGATAGGCGGCGGCGGCCTCTTCCACGGGGGTGTCCTTCGCCAGCTCCAGGACGTAGGTGTTGGTCAGGTCCGGCCGCTGGGCGCCTGCGCTCCTGGCCGCCAGGGAACGATCCCGCACAGCCAGCTTTGCAGCCCGCTGCGCTTCCATGACCTGCGCCTGGGCCGTCGAGAGGTGATGCCGCTGCACGAACACGCTGCGAGCCCCTCGAACGTTAAAACGGGCATTGAGTTGGTCGAGCGAGTCCGACGCGCCGGTCACCGCGGAGGCAAAACGTCGCTGCTGACTCAGGAGACAGTGGGCGCACTGCGTGAGGCTGGGCTTGAACTTCACCAGCAATTCCCCGGGAACGGCGCGGGGTTTGCGAGCCCTGTCGGTCACTCGAACGGGAGACGATGAACCTGCGTCTGGCCGTTCATCGACCATCGCCCAGGCGACGGTTCCCCCGCCTAAGATCAACGCCACCCCAGTGACAAGCCACCACGCCTGGCGTTGGCCACGCATGTCTGAGGGCTCCTTGTTCTCTGTGCAACAAAAAACCCTTGCCGCGCACTGCTCGGCAAGGGTCCTGAGTCCGGCTTACGCCGTCCTCGATATCCGGCAACTGGCTATCCAGCATGCGCTGGACCCTGTAGCTTTGCGCCCCACGCTTACGCGTGGTTTGCCTTTTTCAGATCAGATGCTCGTCAAAGAGCGCTCGGTCACGTGCACAGTCAGAAGTCTACCTGACCCAGATGACCGGCAACAAGGGTGGGGGGAAAAATTTCTTACAAAGGGGCGGGGGATTCTCGCTGGGTGGACGCTCGGAGGGTTTTCCGGGGAAGAATGGATTCGTCGCCACCGTCGACCGCGTCGCCGGAGATGCCAGCGCAGATGCCACGGGACGACGCGTTGACGAAGTCGAGGAGCTGCCGAACTTCCGGTGTCTTGCACTCCCGCTCGATGGTTTCGAGGGCGTTCGAGACGTTCAGGCCTGAGCGGTAGAGCAGCTTGTAGGCGTGTTTAATATCCTCGCGGACGGCCGGTGGGAACCCCGCGCGGCGCATCCCAATCACGTTCAGCCCTTGGATGACCGCCGGCCTTCCACCGCAGAGCATGTAGGGCGGCACGTCCTTGTTGACGGCGGAGAGGGCGCTGATGATGGCGAACTTGCCCACCCGCGTAAACTGATGCAGCCCCACCATGCCGGAGAGAAACGCCCCGTCCTCAATCACGCAGTAGCCGGTCAGGCTGGCGAGGTTCACCAAGATCACCTTGTTGCCGACCTGGCAGTTGTGCGCGATGTGCGCGTTGGCCATGAAGAAGTTGTCGTCGCCGATCTCGGTGGCGGTGCCTTCTTTCGTGCCGCGGTGGATCGTGACGTATTCGCGGATGGTGTTGCGGCTTCCGATCTTGGTGAATGTCTCGCCGCCCTTAAACGCCAGGTCTTGCGGCAAGTGCCCGATGACCGCGCCCATGTGAATCTGGTTGTCATCGCCGATCGTCGTGCCCGGCCCGACGTAGACGTTCATCCACAGCTTGTTGCGCGCGCCCAGCACCGCGCCCTCTTCGATCACGCACCCCGGCCC
>JACQRA010000006.1 GCA_016206725.1 Candidatus Omnitrophota bacterium | reverse complement strand
GCTGGTAGGAGTCGATCTTGGAAAAGGTCACGATGGGCCACACAATCGAGAGCACCAGAACGAAGATGACAAGCATCTTCACCCAGTGCATCTCGAAGAAGAGGGCGATGCGCTGCAGCCACGAGCGATGGCGTTTCATTACCATAACAGTGTAACTATATCATGCCGACGGAGAGACTGTCAATGTTGCTTAAACTTTGATAAACACTTGAAAATGTAGAGGACACTCCGCTCATTGTCGTGAAGCTCCGACTACGTTATAATGCGCGACAGTAACCAGATGCCAGCGAAGATTCGTTCCATCACGGCACGTGAAATTCTCGACTCCCGCGGTCAACCCACCGTGGAAGCCGAGGTTCTATTGACCGACGGTTCGTGCGGGTGCGCCGCGGTACCTTCCGGGGCCTCGACCGGAACCCATGAAGCCTTGGAGCTTCGGGACGCCGACAATCGTCGGCGCTACCACGGCAAAGGCGTCCTGAAAGCCGTCGCCAACATCAAGACAACGATCGCCCGCGCCCTCAAAGGGGCCGATCCGTGTGATCAGGGCGCGGTCGACGAAGCGCTCACGAGGCTCGACGGCACGCCGAACAAATCCCGACTCGGCGCGAATGCCATCCTCGCGGTCTCCCTCGCCTGCGCGAAAGCCGCCGCTGCAAGCCGCCGGCAACCGTTGTATCGCTCCCTCGGCGGGACCAAGGCCGTCACCCTCCCGATTCCTCTCATGAACATCGTCAACGGCGGCGCCCACGCCGACAACACCCTCGATGTCCAAGAGTTCATGATCATGCCCATCGGGGCCAAGACGTTTGCGGAGGCCCTGCGCATGGGCGCGGAGGTGTTCGCCGCCCTTAAGAAGCTCCTCACCTCCCACCACCAAACCACCTCCGTCGGGGATGAAGGCGGGTTTGCGCCGAATCTCAAGGAGAATGAGGAGGCGATCCGTCTCGTGGTCCAGGCGATCGAGCAGGCCGGCTATCAGCCCGGCAAGCAGGTGATGCTCGCCCTCGATTGCGCCGCGAATGAGTGGACGCACGATCCCTCGACTCTCCCCGCCTCCAGCGGGACTCGCTCGGGACTTGGGAACCGTTATCGGCTCTTCAAAAGCGCTCCGGATCAGCTGCTCGCTTCGTCGGATCTCATCGCGCAGTATGAGCGCTGGAGCGCGCGCTATCCCATCGTCTCCATCGAAGACGGGCTGGGCGAAGATGATTGGACCGGATGGAAGCGATTGACCGACGCGTTAGGGAAGCGCCTGCAGCTTGTCGGCGATGATCTGTTCGTCACGAACGTGACGCGGCTTGAGCGAGGCATCCGCGAGGGCATTACGAACGCGATCCTGATCAAGGTCAATCAAATCGGCAGCCTCACCGAAACCTTAGACGCCATCCACATGGCGCAGCGCGCCCACTATGGCACGATCATCTCGCACCGATCCGGAGAAACCGAGGATGTGACGATCGCCCATCTGGCGGTGGCGACGAATGCCGGGCAGATCAAGACCGGCTCGCTCTCCCGCAGCGAGCGCGTCGCCAAATACAACGAGCTGCTGCGGATCGAAGAGCAGCTCGGCCGACGCGCCGTCTACGCCGGTCGCTCATGGCCGCTCCGGAAGAGTCAATCAGGGACACAAAACACGTTCTAAAAATTGGTTTGTGTCCCTGATTTTGCCGACCTCAGCTGGCGAGCAGTCGTTGAATGACGATGCATCGACGGACCCAATGGATGACGTTTGGGGCGATCATTCTCGCCGTGGCGTGCGGGCCGCTGCTCTTGGATCTCATTGACGTCAGTTGGAAGCGGTACACGATGCACCGTCGGCTGCAGCGGCTTGAAGCCTTTCACCAAGAGCTCACTGACGAACAGCAGCGCCTCACCTCCGATCCGGTCTACGTCGAAGGCCTCATCCGCTCCACCTTCAAAGTTGCCAAACCCAACGAGATCGTCATTCCCCGAGACGCCTTCAATGAACAAGATCGTTGACGAGCGGCATTGCCCCAACTGCGGTCACGGCGTCATGAATTGGAGCATGGTCTGCCCTGGCTGCAACCAAGTACCACTTGACACCCCGGCGGGTCGTAAAATCATTCAGGGGCGTCGGCGGCAGGCGATGTTTCAGAGCACTGGGTTTTGGGTGGGTCTGTTTGTGGCTGCAGTGTTGGCGCTCATGCTCTACGGCGCCTCCTCGACGTTCCATGTCTTCTTCAAATCGCCGAGAGCGGCCAAGCAACTTCAGGCCTACCATGAACAACTCTTTTCAGAGCCGGCATTATCTTCGGAGACACGAGCGAAGATGCTCAACCGTGTCGTGAAGTACCTGAATCGAGAGGACTACATGATTGGCTTCTCTGCCGCGACGCTGCTGTTGCAAGCGAACGATCAGCGGGCCATCCCGTGGTTGATCTCGTTGATCGATGATTCGAATTCGACGATTGCCGTCTACGCCCAGGCCATTCTCTTGAAGGCGAGCGGAGAATCTTTCGGGACCGATCGCGCCCGCTGGGAATCGTGGTGGAAGGCACATCAGGGAGAGGCGCTTCGTCCGATGGAATGGTGGCCTGTCAACATGGTGTCCACCTTCTGCCCCCTTCAGCCGTTGGCTCCCTCACTGACATTGCCTGAAGAGTCGACGGCTCAAGAGGCAACAAAGCCAATTCAACAACAGGACGTGATGGAGTTGGGGAAGGAGTTTCTCAAAACGCGCATGACACGCCTCGTTGGAGGAGGTGGCGTCTATGATCCATCGTCGATGATCATGGATCCCATGGGG
>JACQRA010000005.1 GCA_016206725.1 Candidatus Omnitrophota bacterium | reverse complement strand
GAGCGGAGGCCCCCGCTGCCCGCAGCCGACGACGCGCGATAGGCTGCGGCGCGGCGAGGACAGCGGGGTCGCGCAGCGGCAGGACCCGTGGCCACGAGCTGACGAAGCGAGCGGATAGAGCATGAGGCAACCGGCGAGCATCTTGATCGTCAACCCCTTCGGGATCGGCGATGTCCTCTTCACGACGCCGCTCATCCGCGCCCTGCGCGCCGCGTTTCCGAACAGTTTTCTCGGCTATCTCTGCAACCGACGGACGGAACGGATTCTTCGGCACAACACGCACCTCAACCGCCTCTTCGTCTATGAAAAGGATGAGCTGATTGAGCGCTGGCGCAGGTCCCCCTGGGAGGGCATGGGCCAGTTGAGTTCGCTGATTCGACACATCCGACGGAATCGATTCGATCTCGCGATTGATCTCTCCTTGGGAGAGCGGTACAGTTTCTTCTTAGCCTTGCTGGGTGTCGCTCGCCGCATCGGATTCAACTATCGTAATCGAGGACGCTTCCTCAACGAGTCGTTCTCCATCGACGGGTATCACGATGAGCATGTGGTGGACTACTACCGGCGACTCTTGCGATTCATGGGTATCCATCTGAAGGAAGTCTCGTTGGAGTTGGGCGTCTCGCCTGAGGATGAGGAATGGGCGCGGCAGTGGCTTCACGCGCGGGGGCTGGACGAGGACACCACACCGTTGGTTGGCATCGTCCCTGCCGGAGGAGTCAGTTGGGGAGTGGACGCGTCGTTCCGGCGGTGGGGATTTGAAGAGTTTGCCGCCGTGGGGGATGCGCTCGTCGATCGCTACGGGGTTCGGGTGCTCCTCTTCGGAGAGCCGGCCGATGCGACGGTCTGTCGAACCGTCGCCCGTCTGATGACATCATCCACCATCGATGCGAGCGGCCAGACGACCTTAGGGCAATTTGTGAGCCTCTTGGCGCGCCTGAGGCTTGTCATCTGCAACGATGGAGGGCCGTTGCACTTGGCGGTCAGTCAAGGGGTGCCGACCGTCTCCGTCTTTGGGCCGGTCGATCCCCGCGTCTATGGACCCTACCCACCGTCCGAGCGTCACGTGGTCATCTATCATGACGAGCTGCCGTGTCGCCCCTGCTATCATCAGTTTAAGTTACCGCCCTGTCCCTACGAGCGGGCGTGTTTGACGACGCTGAAGCCCTACGACGTCATTGAGGCCTGTGGCCGACTCTTGGCGGAGCATGAGCATGATCGTCTTGTCTCTCGTTGAACGGGGTTGGCAGACGGCGCGCGAGTGGTCGCTCCGCGAGTGCCCGCCGCGGACGCGCGTGGTCCATGTGATCAAGGGGACTATCCAACCGGAGATCCGCGCGCTGATCCGTCCGGTTGCCGGTGTCGAGGTGATGGCGGTCCCACGGAGAGCGTTTTGGCCGCTCATCTTCAGCCTGTTCCTGTGGCAGGCGTGCCGTGGCCGTCTCCAGACGGTGCTCGTCGATAACCTACGATCCCATCGTCGAGTGGGACGGTGGATTCGTTGGCTCCATCGTCCCAACGTGAGGATGCAACTCTGCGAATCGCCGTGATCTTCGACACCTACCGTCCGGATACGACCGGCGGCTACTTCGAGCGGGCATGCCAGGCACTGGGGATGACTGTGGAGCATTGGTGGCTGCGGGACGTCGCACGGATTCCGGAGGGGTACGATCTCTATCTGCGGATCGATTGCGGGGATGGCTACGACATCAGGTTGCCGCCGAATCTTCGGCCTGTCGTCTTCTACGCCATCGACACGCACCTGCCGCATAGCTGGGAAAAGATCCGCCGCATGGCGCCTCAATTCGATCTCGTGTGTTGCTGCCATCGAGACGCCTCGCTGCGATTGCCGGATGCCGTGTGGTTGCCGGTCGCCGGCGACCCGACGATGCCCGCCGAGCATCACGGCATGAACCGCTTTGATGTGGCCTTCGTGGGCACAGACGGGGGGCGCCCGAGAAAGTTTTATCTCCAAGCCCTTCGAGAGCGTTACCCTCAGAGTTTCATCGGGAAAGCCGATTATCGCGACCTGATGACCATCTACGGACAGGCGCGGATCGGCTTCAATTATTCGATCGGCAACGACGTGAACATGCGTATCTTCGAGGTCCTCGCAGCACGGACCTTGCTGGTGACCAACGCCCTGGCCAACGATGATCTTGGCCGGTTGGGACTTGAAGATCGTCGCCACCTCGTCCTCTACCGTCGGCCGGCCGAAGTCGTTGAGTTGATTGACTACTACCTGGCCCATGAGGAAGAACGGGAACAGATTGCTGCCTCTGGCGCTGAGGTCGTGCGAGCGCGGCATACCTATGTCCACCGCATGCGGCAGTTGCTGATGACCGTCTCTCATCGGCTCGGCGTGCCGCTGCCGATTCAAAAGGGGACACAAACAAATTTGTTTGTGTCCCCAATCTAGCAAGGGAGATTCATCGATGAACATTCTCGTCACAGGAGGTGCAGGGTTTATCGGGTCTCACCTTGTTGACGCGCTCATCGCGCAGGGACACCAGGTTCGCGTCCTCGACGTGCTCGATGCCCAAGTCCATGAAGGCAAGCCCCCCACGTACCTCAACGCGCACGCTGAGTATCTCTGGGGCGATGTGCGTGATCGAAACCTCCTGCGCAAAGCGCTGGCAGCGATTGACGTCGTGTTTCATCAGGCGGCTGCGGTGGGTGTAGGGCAGTCCATGTATCAGATCGAGCGCTACGTTCAAGCGAACGTTGTTGGGACATCCATCCTGCTCGATGTCATCGTCAACGAACGTCTGCCGATCAAGAAGCTCGTCGTCGCCAGCTCCATGAGCATATACGGGGAAGGCCGGTATCACTGCGCCGCCTGCGGTCCGGTGTTCCCAGCGTTGCGGTCCGAGACGCAACTGAAGCAGCGCCGATGGGAGATGGATTGCCCGCGCTGTCAACGTCCTGCCACGCCCGAGCCCACTCCGGAAGACAAGCCCTTAGCCCCCACCTCGATCTATGCGGTGTCCAAACGCGACCAGGAAGAGCTGTGTTTGTGCGTCGGTCGCAGCTATCGCATCCCGACGGTGGCGCTGCGGTATTTCAACGTCTACGGGCCTCGGCAGGCGCTCTCGAATCCGTACACCGGCGTGTGCGCGATCTTCTCGGCGCGGATTAAGAACAGCAACCCGCCGCTGATTTTCGAAGACGGCCGGCAATCGCGCGATGTCATGCACGTCTCGGATATTGTCCGCGCCAATCTGCTCGTCATGAGCGATGCACGCGCGGACGACCAGGTCTTCAACGTTGGAACCGGTCAACCGACCTCGATTCTCCAGGTCGCGCGGCTCCTCGGCCGCCTCTATGGCGCCTCCGTGGAGCCCGTGCTCAACCAGAAATATCGCGCCGGGGATATCCGCCACTGCTATGCCGACATCCAGGCGATTCGGCGATTGGGCTTCACGCCTGAGGTGACGCTTGACGAGGGGCTGAAGGGCCTCGTCGAGTGGGGTCGGGAACAAGCGGCCGAGGATCGGGTGGAGGCCGCCGCCAAAGAACTCGAATCGTATGGATTAACCAGCGGATAACATGGGGGACACAAAACAAGTTCTAAAAAATGGTTTGTGTCCCCTTTCTTCGTGTCCCCTTTCTTCATGAGCATTCTCTGTGATCTTGTCTTATTAAGCTGGAACCATCTCGAAGAGACCAAACCGTGCTTGGAGAGCCTCTTCGAGCACACCGACGTGCCCTGTCGTCTCTTCATCGTGGATAACGGCAGCGAGCCCCACGTTCGGCAGTTCCTCCAGTCGGTTCGTCCTCGTGGCGAAATCCGCGAGGTCGTCCTGCTCCAGAACGAGGCCAACGAAGGCTTCCCCAAGGGCATGAACCGGGGTCTGTGCGCCTCCAGCGCGCCGTATGCGTGCCTGCTCAACAACGATCTGATCTTTACCCCGGGGTGGCTCTCGCGGATGATCGACTTCGTGCAAGCCCATCCGGAGATCGGCCTCGCGAATCCCACGAGCAGCAACTTCGGGAACTACCCGCCTCACGGCGTCTCGCTGAATGACTATGCGGTCCAGCTCGCCGCCAAACTGGACGTCTACGTGGAGGTGGGGGTTTGCATCGGGTTTTGTCTGCTCATCACACGCCAGGTGATGCAGCGCATCGGTGTGCTCTCCGAGGAGGTCGAGCGGATGTTCTTCGAGGACGAAGATTATTCCATGCGGGCGCAAGCAGCGGGATTCCAATGTGTCGTCGTGGAGAGCGCCTACGTGTTTCACGGTGAGCATAAGAGCGTGCGCGATGTGCCAGAGCGCGAGGCCCTCTTCCAGCGCAATCAACGATGGTGCCATGGCAAGTGGGGACCCTGGCGGAGGATTGCCCTTGTGCGGATGCGACCGTTTGAGCCGGGAAGCGACGAGCTGCGTCGCTTCCTCGAACAGGCGCTTGCGTGGATGAGACGGCGGAGTTTTCTGTATTTCTATGGTCCGATTCCAGCAGGGATATCGGCGCCTGACCTCTTTCGGTCTGTCGGCCTCGTGCCCCACGCGAACATGATGTGGCATGATCTCAGCGGTCCCTCAGCACCTTGGATCGCCACATGGAAGATTCTCAAGCGACAGAAAAAACGATTCGACACCATTGTGGTACCGACACCATCGTGGACGCGTTGGATGCGGTGGTTGCAGCCGCTCCATCGCGCCACTGTCGTTAACATGGGGGACACAAAACAAGTTCTAAAAATTGGTTTGTGTCCCCTTGGTGGCGCCGATTCCCCATGAGCATTCTCTGTGATTTGGTCCTCCAGACGTGGAATCGCCCGGATCTCTTGATCCCGTGCGTCGAGCGAATCCTGCAACACACCACAATCCCCAGCCGATTGCTCATCGTGGACAACGCCAGTACCGATCCCGAGGCGCTGGCCTTCTTGGAGCGCGTGCAGGGAACCTCCCTGGTGACAGTGGAGGTCGTGCGGCGCGCGGCAAACGACGGTTTCGGCAAGGGGATGAATGATGGGCTCAGGCGAACCACGGCTCCCTGGATCTGTCTGTTGAACAATGATATTGTCGTTACCGTCGGATGGCTCGAGGAACTGCTCGCCGTGGCGCAGGCCAATCCAGCCATTGGAGCGCTCAACCCCATGAGCAACGAGTTCAACATCGAGCCCGCTGCACCACGTGAGACGGTCGACGAGTTGGCCGGCAGGTTGCAATCACATCACGGTCAATGGCTCGAGAACTGGGCTTGTGTCGGGTTTTGCTTCCTGTTCTCTCGCGAGGTGTTCCAACAGGTGGGCTACTTCGATGAGGGGTTCGAGTTCATGTACGCTGAAGACAAGGACTATTCATTGCGGATCCGGCAATTCGGGCGTCTCTGCGCCATCGCCGAGGGGGCGTATGTCTACCACCACGTTGGGTCTACCGCAAGAAACCACCCCAAGCGATGGGACTTGTTTGCTCGCAACGAAGAGCGTCTGCATCGCAAGTGGAATCTCACACCATCTCAGCGCATCGCGTATCTGCTGGCTTCTCGTGCCGCGAAGGATACCGCCAGGGAACGCATTCGGCAACTGGCCAATCAGGGGCATCGGGTATGGGTGTTTTACGCGCCGGACGGACACGACGCAATTCCTCGTCATTTCCAGGTCGTGCCCCAACGCCTTGGACGATTCGGATTCTGGCCTCGTGCGATGGGCCGCATCCTCTTCAAGAAGAAAAAATTCCATCAGGTCATAAGAGGATGAACCGACTCTCGCTTTCCGTCGTGATCCTCACGAAAAATGAAGCGGAGCACATCCGCCAGTGCCTGGAGAGTGTGGCATGGGCTGACGAGCGGCTCGTCATTGATGACGAGAGCACCGACAACACCGTCGCCCTCGCCGAATCCCTCGGCGCGAAGGTCTTGCGCCGCCGCATGGACAACGAAGGCGCGCATCGCAACTGGGCGTATGCGCAGGCCAAGCACCTCTGGGTGCTCAGCCTCGATGCGGATGAGCGGGTGACGCCTGAGCTGGCGGAAGAAATCAGGGGGTGTTTGCAATCCGAGCCGCCATGGAATGGGGCGATCATCCCGATTCAAAACCATCTCGGAACCCACTGGCTTCGATACGGCGGATGGTATCCGGCGGAGAAGCTCCGACTCTTCCGCAAAGATCGCTTCCGATACGAAGAAACCCTCGTGCATCCTCGAGCGTTCATGCCATGGCCTGAGGGACGATTGAAGGGTAACATCATTCATCTGGGGTATCGCGATTTCACGGAATGTTTCGAGAAGCTCAATCGGCACACGACGTTTGAGGCGCGCAAGTGGGTGAGCGATGGCCGTCGGGCCTCGCTGGCTGAAGCCATGCGAAAGACGCTCGACCGATTCCTTCGCGCCTGGATCCGCAAGCAGGGTTGGCGGGAAGGATTTATCGGCTTCATGATGGCCTTCTACCAAGGCTGGTACCAATGGCTCACATACTTAAAATACTGGGAACTGACTCACTCGCAGCCCGCCGGCGGGGAGGGGTACCGTGAGACCGGCGTCTCGATGGCCGGAGCGGGCACGGTGTCCCGAGCGGATGCGAGGGACGAGCGATGGCCGGAGAGCCGAGCGAGCGGAGCCACGCTGGGGCGGAGCGAAGCGTCCGGTCGACTCGGTACCCCGACCTCAGCAGGCGGGCGGCAGGCTCCGGTCTCTGTCGTCATCCTCGCCAAGAACGAGGCCGCGCAACTGCCGGACTGCATCGAGACGGTCCGATGGGCCAAAGAAATTCTCGTCATCGACGACGAGAGCACCGATGACACGGTGGCCCTCGCCGAATCCCTCGGCGCCCGGGTGCTGCGCCGGCGCATGGACAACGAAGGCCGCCATCGCAACTGGGCGTATGCGCAGGCGAGCCAGCCTTGGGTCTTGAGTCTCGATGCGGATGAACGCGTGACACCAGCCTTGCAGGATGAGATTGTGGCAGCGGTCACGAACAACCCCAAGTGGAACGGCTATGAAATCCCCCGCAAGACCTTTATCGGCTCGCGCTGGGTTCGTCACGGCGGATGGTATCCGAGCGCGCAGTTGAAGCTGTTTCGGAAGGATCGCTTTCGCTACGAAGAGGCCGAGGTGCACCCCAAGGCCGATGTGCAGGAGGGATGGGGCTCGCTCCATGAGCCGTTGTGGCACTATTCCTACCGAGACATCGAAGATTTTTTTGCCACGGTCAACCGCCAGACGAGTCTCGAGGCGACGAAATGGCATCGTCAGGGCCGCCGCATGAGCCTCGCGCACGCCCTCTGGCGCACCGGGGATCGCAAGATTCGCGCCTTCTTTCTCAAAGGCGGCTTCCGCGACGGGATGCTGGGCCTGACCGTCGCGTCTTTCGCCGCGTTCTATCAACTGGCGAGTTTTGCCAAGTACCGGGAACTCTCCCATGACAAGAACGCGCCCGCGGCTGCCGTCCATGGGTGAACGGGCGCGCCTTTCCGTCGTCATTCTGACAAAGAACGAAGAAGCCCGCATCGCGCGATGCCTGGAAAGCGTGCGGTGGGCGGATGACATCATTGTGGTCGACGGGATGAGCACCGACCGAACGGTCGAGATCTGCCGTCAATTCGGGGCCCGCGTGATTGCGCATCCGTTTGAGGGCAGCTTTGCCGTGGAGCGCAATCTCGGCATGGAGCGCGCCGTCGGCGAGTGGGTGCTGCAGATCGACGCCGATGATGTGGTGACACCGGTATTCCAAGCGGCTGTCGAACAGATGTTGAGGAACCCCACGTCTCATGCAGCCTTCAAGTTTCGTCGAAAGAGCTACTTACTGGGCCGCTTCATGCGCCATGGGGGATGGCACCATTATCTTCCGAACCTCGTCCGTCGAGACGCGGTGCGCTATGAAGGATTGGTCCACGAGCGTCCCGTGATGCAGGGAACCATCGGGCAACTGGATGTCGATGTCGAGCACCATCCGTGCGGAGACTTAACCGGCTTTCTCGCGCGTCAGAACCGCTATACGTCCCTTGCCGCTCAAGAGCTGCTCCACACGCACGGTCCCCTCAGTGACCGCGAAGCCCGTCGCCTGCTCGTGAAGAAACCGTTCAAGACGTTCTGGAAGAGTTACGTCAAAAAAGGCGGATTTCGAGAAGGGATGCATGGAGTGGTGTTTGCCGTCTTCTTTGCCGGTGTCGAGTTCTTGAAGTGGGCCAAGTATTGGGAGTTGAGTCGGGCCGAGCAGGGGCCAACCGGATGAACCATACGACCGGCCGCTTGCGGTGCGACGTGATTCTGGTCTCGTGGAACAACCTCGACTACACGAGAGCCTGCCTTGAGAGTTTGCTCAGGAGCCTGCGCGACGCAGAGGTGGACTATCACCTGCTGATCGTGGATAACGCGAGCAAGCCGGAGGTCATCGACGCCCTGAGAGCGTTTCAAGCCCAACATCCTCGCGTGGAGTTGCTCTGCAATGAACAGAATTTCGGATGGGTGCGGGCGGTCAACCAGGGCATTCGGTGGTCAACAGCCCCCTTCGTCTGCTGGCTGAACAATGACCTGGTGTTGTGTGATGGGTGGCTCTCAGAGATGTTGCGCGTGGCCGCGGCCAATCCGCGCATCGGGTTGTTGAACCCCTCCTGGAAATTGCATCATGAAACCCCCGCGATGTTTCAGCGGCGGGTGGCTCAGCGGCGGCACGCAAGGGAGACATCGTATCGAGAGGTGGGAGAATGCAACGGCGCCTGTCTGCTGGTTCGACGGGACGTCATCGAACGCATCGGTCTGCTGGATGAGGTCTATGCGACCGGCGGGATGGATGATTCGGATTTCAGTCGCCGGGCGGCCCTCGCAGGGTTTCTCTGCGTCCAGGCGACCGGGGCGTTTGTGTATCATTGGGAGAACGTCACCATCAATACGGTCGAAGGATACTGGCGGCAAGAACGGCCTCGAACGCGCCAGATCTTCGAGGAGCGCTGGGGGCCTCCTCGCCATCTGGCGGTCGTCTGTGATGAGCAACAGGTGACGGACCCACACGCTGCCGAGTGCTTCTACGTCCTCCGTGGGCTGGCGCGCTTAGGCATCCACCTCCATCTGTTTGTGATTGGAAGGAGGGATCGTCTCAGAGGTGGTTGGACTCGGTTGGGGATCGAACACGCCAACCTCAAGGTGAGCTTCCTCTCCTCGAGGACTGGGCCGGGGATCGCACGGCTTCAATGTGCGGCGCTGTTCGCGAGCTATCGAGGGAAAAGCGGATCCAAGCGTCTCAACGGGTTGATCGTCCTCTCCGCGCGACACCGGCGTGCCTTTGAACGGAGCCGCTGGCTCCACGGCCTACCGGTGTTTGGGTCGTTCGCCACCTGTCCAGCGATTGCCCGAGAACTTGATTGGTACCTTGAACGATCAGCCAGACAGGAGCGACTCGCGGTGGTGGTGATTGCCAAGAACGAAGCGCGCCAACTCGCCGACTGCCTCAAGACCGTGGCCTGGGCCGATGAGCGCATCGTGGTGGATGATGAAAGCACGGATGAGACCGTGCCGATTGCGCAGTCCCTGGGGGCGCGCGTGGTGTCCCGCGCGTCGCACGGGGATTTTGACACCCAGCGCAACCTTGGCATGGCACAGGCGACCAGCGAATGGATTCTTCAGATGGATGCCGATGAGCGAGTACCCGCGGCTCTCCGGCGGGAGATCCAGCTCCTCCTTGGAACGCGCCCTGCCGCGAATGCCTTCCAGATCCGCCGCCACAACTGGTTTCTCGGGCATGCGGTTCGCTACGGCGGATGGAACGACTGGGGCACCAAGTTCTTTCGCCGAGCGGCGGGACGCTACGTAGGTCACAGTGTGCATGAGACGTTGCGGGTGGAGGGGACGATCGGTCGCTGCGAGGCCCCCGTCGAACACTATCCCTATCAGACATTGGCCCAGGTCATTGATCGGACGAATTTTTATTCGTCGGTGGAGTCCGCCGTCTTGGATGCGCCGCGCACGCACCTCAACGACCGGGAACTCCTCTACCATCTCCTCGTCAAGCCCGTGAAGATTTTCTGGAAGCTGTACGTCAAAAAACAGGCCTACCGTGAGGGCACCATCGGCCTGCTCTTCAGCATCCTGTTCAGTTGGAGTCATTGGCTGACCTGGGCGAAGTATTGGGAGCGTCATCTCGGCCACCAGAACCCATCATGAAGATCGCCAGGAAGCTGACGCAGTGGGTGTTGCGCCGGGCCGTTCGTGAAGGCCGGCGTCGTCGAAGCGGGACAATTGCTCTTGGCATCTGCCACAATCACCGCATCTCTCGATTCAGCCCGTTCATGCAGGTGGCCGGCGATGAGTGGCTGGCGGTTCGTCTCGGCGAAGAGTTGTTTGCGCACTGCCCGGAGATTCGATCGTGGCGGTTCTACGATGCGAAGGATGCGTCTCGCCTGCAGGCGGATCTGCTGATCGTGATGTCGCCGGACTATCCGCTGCCCCCCGGCTCGCGGTCGAGGCGCGTGATGTGGTTGGGATTCGCCGGGTGGGCGAATCGCATTCCTCAATTGCTGGAGCGCTACGAGACGATCTTCTGCGCATCGGCTCGTCCCTGTGCGCAGCACCGCCAAGTGATCTATCTGCCCGTGCCATGCGAGGATGAACGGCTTTTTCGCCCCGTGCCCCCTGATGCGCGTCTGCGGTGCGAGGTGTCGTTTCTTGGGAACTACTTTCGCGGCAGCCGCCCTCCTGAACTCTTGACGAGGTATGTGCTGCCAGCCACCTCCTTTCGGTTTGGTATTTGGGGATGCGAGTGGGAGCAAGCCGAGCCGCCGGCGTTGCGGGCATTCGCCCGCGGACGCCTGCCGGCGAGGCTGGGGCCATCGCTCTACGCCTCGTCCCACATCTGCCTGTCGATCCATGGCTTCTTTCACCATGAAGAAGACAACATGGTCTCGCGGCCGCTGAGCATCCTCGCCTGCGAGGCGTTCGTCATCTCCGATTACCTGCCCTCGCTGACGTGTCTCAAGGACTACGTCGTCTTTACCGAGGGAGGCAAGGACTTGGAAGAGAAAATCCGCTACTACCTCGCCCATCCTGAGGAGCGCGCCGCCAAGGTGCGCGGCGCCCGCCAATTTATCCTCCAACATCACACCATGGCCCATCGAGCCAAGATCATGGCCGAGAAACTCGGCTTGGAGTGGAAGGACATCGGTGATGGCCGCTGACACAGGACCACGCAGGACGTGCCGTATCTGTGATGCCTCCGCTCTCGCGCCGGCGATTGACTTGGGCCGGCAACCCTGGTGCAACCATTTTCTTCGACCTGAAGAAGTCGGCGCCGAACCGGTCTACCCGCTTCGGGTCGTCTTTTGCGAGCGCTGCCGCACGGCACAGCTCGATTACACCGTGCCCAAGGAAGTCATGTTTGGGGATCACACCTACCTGACCGGTGTCACCAAGACGCTCACGCAACATTTCCGCAAGGTCGCTGAGGACGTAGATGCGAGATTCTTCCACGATGTGCCTGGCAAATCGGTGCTCGATATCGGCTCGAACGACGGCACGCAGCTGCAATGTTTCCAGGCGCTGGGCTACGATGTCCTCGGTGTGGAGTCCGCGAAGACCCCTGCGCGCATCGCCATGGAAAAAGGTATCGAGACCGTTCAAGCGTTCTTCAATCTCGACACGGTACGGCGCATCGCCCGTCGTTTCCATGTCATCGCGGCGGCCGGTGTCTTCTTCCATTTGGAGGAATTGCACTCGGCGACCGACGGCATTCGCGAGGCGCTGCGGGATGACGGCGTGTTCGTTATCCAATTCCTCTACATGAAATCCATTGTCGAGGAAGGGGCCTTCGACCAAATCTACCACGAACATCTGGTCTACTACACCATCGAAGCGGTTGAGGGGCTGCTGAATCGGCACGGGTTGGCGGTGTTTGATGCGTATGTGGACCCGATCCACGGTGGTTCCGTGATCGCCTTTGCCGGGCATCAGGGCGCGCGGCTGCCAACCCCACGACTCCAGGAGCTGCGGCGGAAGGAGCAAGCCGACCGCACCAACACGTTTCCGACCTACCAGGAATTTGCCAAGCGCATCGAGCGCATGAAGGAAGATGATCTCGCCACGCTGAAGCGGATCAAGCAGGAGGGCCGGCGCATCTACGGGCTTGGAGCCCCCGCCAAGGGCAACACGCGGCTGAACTATTTTGGCATCGGCCCGGACCTCATCGAGTGTTTGGTGGAACGCAATCCGCTCCGCCGGGGTCTCTACGCGCCGGGGTCGCACATCCCCGTCAGGCTTGAAGATGAGCTGAAACAGCCCCCGGATGTCTACTACGTGTTGGCGTGGAATTTCCGAGAGGAGATCCTGGCGCGACACGCGCAGGATGTCGCCCGAGGGGTCGAGTTCTATTTCCCCACGAAGCTGGGTGTCGCATGCACATCTTCGTGACGGGTGCCACCGGATTCTTGGGGACGGCGCTGTGCGCGGCGTTGAAAGAGCGAGGGCACGACGTCATTGGAGTCTCCTCCAAGACCTGCGACCTGCGCGTGCCGGGCAGTCTTGAGCGATTCAACGCTCGGCGCTATGACCAGATCTACCACTTGGCCGCATGGACGCAGGCCGGGGACTTCTGCCTGTCCCATCAAGGGGAGCAATGGATCGTCAACCAACAGATGAACACCAACATACTCACGTGGTGGCAGCGCCATCAACCCCAGGCCAAGCTCATCACGATGGGGGCGAGCTGCGCCTACGATCCCAAGTTGCCGTTGAGCGAGGACTATTACCTGCAAGGCGAGCCGATCGCTGAGCTGTTCGTCTACGCGATGACCAAGCGGATGCTCTACGCCGGCCAGCGGGCACTGCGCGATCAGTTTGGATTGTCGTACCTGCACGTGGTTCCCTCCACACTCTACGGTCCCGGCTATCACCAGGATGGACGCCAAGCCCACTTCATCATGGATCTGATTCGGAAGATCATCCGCGGCAAAACGACCGGCGAGCCCGTCGTCCTGTGGGGGGACGGCACTCAGCGGCGCGAGATCGTCTACCTGGACGACGTCGTCCGCTGTCTCATCACGTTGGCCGAGACCTGTTCCAACGAGGTGGTCAATGTGGGGGCGGGGGAGGAGTTTACCAGTCGGCAGTTCGCCGCGTGGATCTGTGAGCAGGTTGGCTACCCGCTTGAGGCGATCCGCTTTGACACGGCGCGCTATGTCGGCGCCAGGTCGAAGTGCTTGGTGGTTGAGCGATTGAAGCGTCGGTTTCCCGACATGGTCTGGACGCCGAAAGAGGTGGGATTGGCCACAACAATCCAATGGGAGTTGGAGCACGCCCCACAGCCAAAGGAGACACTCCGCCATGGAATCCCAGATCGGTGAGGCGATTGTGCCGCTGCGTCCGCCGTTTGTGGACGAACGGGGGGCGATTCAGAATCTGATTGACGGACCATTTGGCAGCGCGCTCGTCATGACCTCGAAGAAGGGCGCGGTGCGCGGCAACCACTATCACAAGACGGACTTTCACTATTGTTGGTTGCAACAGGGCCGCATGATCTATTCCCATCGGCCGGTCGGAGAGAGCGGAGCCTATCAACGATGGGTGATCGAGCCGGGGCAGCTCTTTTATACCCCGCCGAGGTACGAGCACATCATGGAGTTTACCGAGGACTCGATCGTGTTTGCCGTGGCGCGCAACAGCCGGACCATGGCGAACTACGAACGGGACACCGTCCGCCTACAACACAGATGACACAGATCAACGTACACACACCACAGAGAGCACAGAGAAATCTGAGGACACGGACAGACTGCCGCCTCTGCGGATCGCGTGACCTGATCCTCGTCCTCTCGTTGGGGGAGACGCCGTTGGCCAACGAATTCGTCGAAACCTCTGAGGTCGGCAAACCCCAAGATCGCTTCCCGCTCAACGTGCATCTGTGTCGGAGTTGCGGACATGCTCAGCTCCTGGACGTCGTGGATCCGGCTCGGCTGTTTCGCGACTACGTCTACGTCTCAGGGACTTCGCCGGTGTTTGTGGAGCACTTCCGGCGCTATGCGGAGGACGTGCTCCATCTGACGGCGCTGCCGCGAGGCTCCCGCGTCCTTGAAATCGGCAGCAACGACGGGACCCTGCTGCAGTTCTTTAAAGACGCCGGCATGCGGGTGTTGGGGGTCGATCCAGCTCATGCGATCGCGGCGCAAGCCACCCAGCGCGGCATCGAGACGCTGCCGGAGTTCTTTGATCTGGCGTTGGCGAGGCGTCTGCGACAAGACGGGTGGGAGGCCGCGCTCATTGCCGCCAACAACGTGTTCGCCCATGCGGATGATTTGCACGGCATCCTCGAGGGCGTGACCCATCTGCTCCATCGCGATGGGCTGTTTGTCTTCGAGGTGTCCTATCTCGTTGACGTGGTGGAAAAGGGACTGTTTGATACCATCTATCATGAGCATCTGAGCTATCACGCCGTCAAACCGTTGGCGGCGCTCTGTGAGCGGCATGATATGGAATTGATTGACGCCATTCGGGTGGACTCGCACGGCGGTTCCTTGCGTGGCATCGCTAAACGCCGCGGCGGGAAGTGGCCGCGGAAGCCTCGGGTGGATCAGCTCATCCGACTGGAGACCTCGATGGGGCTGTTTGAGCCTGCCGCCTACCACGACTTCTTGACGCGCATTGCGCAGCGCAAAGAGGACGTGATGACGTTGCTGCGCCGTCTCAAACAGGACGGCAAGCGCCTCGCAGGCTTCGGGGCTCCCGCCAAGGCCACCACCCTGATGTTCCATTTCGGAATCGGGCCTGACGTCATCGAGTACCTCATTGATGACAGTCCCTGGAAGCAAGGACTCTATTCTCCCGGCCACCATCTTCCTGTGGTGGCGTCAACCGCGTTGTACGAGGTGGCTCGCCGACCGGACGACGTCGTCATCCTCGCGTGGAATTTCGCTGAATCCATTCTGGCCAAGCATCGCGCGTATACGGAGCGGGGAGGTCATTTCATTGTGCCGCTCCCTCGACTGGAGGTTCACTGATGCGTAACGCCCCTCTGTTCCTTGAGTCGGACATCAAAACCATCGTGGAGCGCCTCGGGCAGGATGCCCAGCAGTTTGCCGGACAGACCGTGCTGGTCTCCGGTGGGCACGGGTTTCTGGGGCGGCACTTTCTCATCGTCCTGGCGTACCTGAACGAACATCTGCTCAAGCGCCGTTGCCGCGTGATCGTCGTGGACAATCACATCACCAGCGCCGCCCCCCTCTTGAAGCGAGCCTGGCGGGACGGTTACCGCTTCATTCAACATGATTTGGCGCGTCCCCTGACCATTCGCGGATCAGTGGATTACATCATCCACGCCGCCGGCATCGCCAGCCCCTACTATTACCGCAAGTATCCCTTGGAGACCCTGGAGGTCGCGACGCTGGGTACGAGGCACCTCTTGGAGATCGCGCGCCAACGTCCCGTGAAAGGCTTTCTATTCTTTAGCTCAAGCGAGATCTACGGCAATCCTGACGAGAAGCATATCCCGACGACGGAATCGTATGCCGGGAACGTCTCCTGTCTCGGACCTCGGGCCTGTTATGATGAATCGAAGCGGCTGGGGGAGACCTTGTGCGCCGTGTTCCATGAAGAATTCGGCGTGCCGGCCACGATGGTGCGGCCGTTCAATGTCTACGGCCCCGGAATGTCAGAGGCCGACTATCGGGTGATCCCGAATTTTACCAGCCGAATCATTGGGCGCAGACCGCTCCATATCTACGGAACAGGGAAGCAGACGCGCACCTTCTGCTATATCACCGATGCGATAGTGGGGTTTTTCAAGGCCCTCCTGCGCGGCGCGCGTGGGCAGGCCTACAACATCGGGAATCCCTCGCCGGAGGTGTCCATGTTGGAGCTGGCGAAGGTGTTTCAACGAGTGGTCAGGCGCAAACTCCCCCTCGAGGTGATCGAGTATCCCGACGCCTATCCATCCGACGAGCCGCAGCGTCGCTGTCCTGACCTGAGCAAGGCCGCGCGTCACCTCGACTATCACCCCGTGGTGGGACTCTCCGAGGGGTTGCATCGTGTGATGAAATGGGCGGAAGGCGTCTACACCGGTTCGCCCTTTTGATCCATGGCACACTCTCTCGCGCTGGGGCTGATTGGAACGGGTCGCTGGGGCCAGGTCTACCTCAGAACCCTCGCGCAACTTCAAGCGCGCTGCAAGCTGACAGTGGTCTGCGCTCGCCACGCGGAACAGGCAGCGCAGGTTCCGTCGAGCGCAGGGGTGGTGCAGCAGTGGGAGGAGGTTGTCCACGGTCCTTGCGAAGCCGTCATCATCGCCACACCTCCCGCGACCCATGCCGAGATCGTGATGGCGTGTCTTGAAGCGGGCAAACCCTCGATTGTCGAGAAGCCGTTGTGTCTGGATGTGGAGACCGCCGAACGCCTCCACCGCGCCGCCCAACGCACGCAGACACCGGTGCTGGTCGATCATACCCATCTCTTCAGCTCGGCGTACCGCATACTCAAACACCATCTCAGTCGCGCCGACGATCCAATCCGCGTCATCCTCTCTGAAGGGATGGCGCTCGGGCCTTTCCGAAGCCACACGCCGGCGCTGTGGGATTGGGCGGTGCATGACGTGGCCATCTGCCTGGATCTCCTCGGAAATTTCCCGCAGCGGATCGATGCGCTCGGCGGTCCACCGGATCCTGATGGAAGGCCGGATGCGGTCAGTCTCTTGCTCGAATTTGCTCAGGGGGCAGCCGCCTGGATTCAAGCGGGACGCCTTGAATCGAAGAAGCGGCGGAGTCTGAGTGTCATGACCGAACACCATCTCTACCTCTTAGAGAGTCTATCTGCCGAGACCTTGACGGTGGCGGACATTGACTTTTCAGCTCGGTATCGTCAGGGAATCCCCGAGGCGCCTCAGTGGCGGGCGATCCGCGTTGAGCCGTCACCACCGCTTCAGAATATGCTCTTGTATTTCTTGGATGGCCTTGCCGGGGGCGATCGCAGCCGATTCGGGACTGCGCTGGCGGTGGAGACCGTTCGGGTCTTGGCGGCCTGCGAACAGGCGATGCAACAACGTACCGCGAAACCAACTCTCACGAACAGGGAGTGAGTGATGTTGAAACGATTTTGGACGACGCCCATCATGGGGTACCATCGCGTGGGAGAATCCAAGGCCGACCATGTGCCCACCGTCAGCGCCGAGGTCTTCGAACGGCAATTGACGTTCCTTGCCAGCCGTGGCTATCGAGTATGGCCTCTGGCGGAGCTGATCGACGCGTTGGAGCGGGAAGCCGTTGTGCCGAAGAAGAGTGTCGCCATCACGTTCGATGACGGCTATGAGGAGACCTATACGATCGCGATGCCGCGGCTCTCCCGTTTCGGGTTTCCGGCGACGGTGTTCGTCACGCCGCGTGAGGTGGGTCTTCCGGGGTTTATGACGTGGGAACAGTTGCGAGCGGTCTCCAGAGACGGCATGACCATCGGCAGCCACACGCTGAACCATACGTATTTGCCATTGGAATCCCTCGAGCAGATTGAACACGAATTGCAGGAGTCGAAGCGTCTGCTGGAGGCTCGACTTGGTCGGCCGATTGAGTTCCTCAGCTATCCGGTCGGGGGCTTTACCTCCGCGATTCGAGAGGCGGCACAACGCGCAGGTTATCGAGCCGCGTGCACAACCAATCGAGGCCTCGCGCGCGCATCACGCGATGTGATGTCGTTGCGGCGTGTCAAGATCACGGATCGCGACCGGCATCCGCTGATTCTGGCGGTCAAACTCTCCGGCTATTACGATCTGTTCCGTCGCATCGAATCGCCCTCGTGAGGTTCTGCCATTCGTGTCTTCATCAGCTATGTGACGGCGGGCACCGGGCATCGGCGGGCCGCGGAAGCGATTGCCGAGGTCGTTCGCCGTCTGCTCCCACAGGCCGAGGTGATCTGTGTGGATCTCTTGGCGTATACCCCGCGATGGTTCCGTTGGATCTATCCCCGTCTCTATGAGACGCTCGTCCGGTTTTTCCCGCCCCTCTGGGGGTGGTCGTATACCGTCATCGATCAGCCGCGGGTGTTTGGCGGTATCCAGCCGATCCGCCGAGCGTGGAACCGGCTCATGGCACGGCGATGCCTGCGATCCCTTCGCGAGCATCCCCCCGACGTGCTCATCGCGACACATTTCTTTCCTGCCGATTGTTTCGCCTCAGCCAAACGTCTCGGGTGGCTTTCCGCTCGATTGATTGTGGTGATGACCGATCTCTTTCCCCATCGGGTCTGGTTCACGGATGAGGCCGAAGCCGTCGTCGTGGGGTCAAAACCGACCTATGCCCTGTGCCGCCAGCGGGGGATCGCCGTGGAGCGATTGCACCTGCTCGGGATTCCCGTGGGCCCGTCTTTTACACAGCCGATCGATCGGCCGCGTGTGCTCGAAGGCTTGGGACTCGATTCGAATCGGCGCACCGTCTTAATCGCCAGCGGGGGCATGGGGGTTGGGCCGATCGCGCAGCTGGTGAGGCAGCTCATGAAGCTTGAATCCGATCGCCCCGGAGCGCTTCAACTCATCGTGGTCTGCGGTGCCAACGAGCCGCTCAGGCAAGAGGTGGAGCGCATCACCCGACCATCTCGCATGCCCGTCCGCGTGTTCGGATTCGTTGAGACGATGCCGCAGTTGATGCAGGCCAGCGACCTGATGGTGACGAAAGCCGGCGGACTGAGCCTGATGGAAGCGCTGACCGTAGGGATTCCGCTCGTGATCTTTGCCGTCATCCCAGGACAGGAGGAGTTGAACGCCGAGTATGTCACCTCCCACGGAGCCGCCATGATGGCCTCGCGTATCCATGATGTCGTTGGGACGATTCGGGATTGTTTGGATCATCCAGCGAAACTCTCTGCCATGCGCGAACGAGCCTGTCTGCTCGCCCATCCCGACGCGGCCTCCGAGATCGTCAAGCAACTGGTTCTTCCCATCGCTCATGGAACGTAACGAACTCCAGGTGGCGCTGAGGGCGGTGAACGCCCACGTGAGGAATCTCAAACGGCTCGGGCTCACGGTCATTCCCGGTGGGGCTCCACGTGCCACGAAAGACAACGCGAGTCTGCTCCGCGAGGTTGAACAACGGGTGATCGCATGCACACAGTGTCCGTTGTACCGGACACGGACGCACCATGTCTTCGCGGATGGGACGGGCACGGCCCGTCTCGTCTTCGTGGGGGAAGCGCCGGGTCGTGAAGAGGACCTGCAAGGCAAGCCCTTCGTGGGGGCCGCGGGCCGGTTGTTGACCAAGATGATTGAAGCGATGGGGCTGCGTCGCGAGGAGGTCTACATCTGCAACGTCCTCAAAGATCGTCCGCCGAACAATCGCATCCCTCAGCCGGATGAGATCGAGGCGTGTCGTCCGTATCTCGTGGAGCAACTGACGATTATTCAGCCCCGGATCATCTGTACGCTGGGCGCCATTGCGGCCAAAGCCTTGCTCGGGATGGACGTGTCGATCACCAAGATTCGCGGGCAACGGCATGCGTTTCAGGGCCTCGCCGTCATTCCGACCTTCCATCCGGCGTATCTGTTGCGCAATCCCGACGCCAAAAAACTCGTCTGGCAAGACCTCAAGCAAATCAAAAAACTACTAGGTGATTAATCACCCAATCACTCAATTACTCAATCACTCGCTAAGATGATTGCGCAAGTCGTCTTCAACCTTCCGATCGATCGCGCATTTGACTACGTCGTCCCTCCCGACTGGGAATCAGTCCTCCAGCCGGGGATGCGCGTCCTCGCGCCGTTTGGTCGTCGCCAATTGGTGGGCTATGTGCTGAAGACGACACCATCCACCACGATCCAAGCCCCCAAAACATTGTTACGGCTCATCGACGACGCCTCGATGTTCACGTCGGATCGCTGGTACGTAGCGCGCTGGATGACAGGCTACTACGGTTGCAGTCTCGGCGAGGCGCTCGCCGCCATCCTCCCCACCGGTTTACATTCGGTGAAAAAAGGGGACACGAAAAAAGGGGACACAAACACACTTGGAAATGTGTTTGTGTCCCCGATCTTGCCGACCTTGACAGCCGAACAGCAGCGTGCGTTTGAGGTCTTCACCGCCTTGGTGAAGGCGCAGCGATTCGCCCCGTTCCTCCTTCACGGGATCACGGGTTCCGGAAAGACGGAACTCTATCTGCGGGTGATTGAGAAAGTCCTGGAACAGGGACGCAGCGCGATCTGTTTGGTTCCTGAGATTGCGCTGACCCCCCAGGCGATCGATCGTTTCCGTCAGCGATTCGCCTCGGATGTAGGAATCTGGCATAGTCGCCTCACCCCTCGTCAGCGGGCCATCGCCTGGCAGGACGCGGCCAGCGGCCGGTGTTGCATCATGGTAGGTACGCGCTCCGCCGTCTTTGCCCCGATGCACCGCATCGGGCTGATCATCCTCGATGAAGAACACGACCCGTCCTATAAACAGACGGAGAGCCCACGCTACCATGCTCGCGAGGTGGCGATGGCCCGCGCGAAGGACGCTCATGCCATGGTCATCTTGGGAAGCGCCACGCCATCGGTTGAAAGCTACGACGCGGCGACACGCGGTCAACTCCATCTGCTGGAGTTGACGCAGCGCGTGCAGGGACGGGCGCTTCCCAAGGTCGAGATCGTGGACATGCGCCAAGAGCTGACGCGTGGGCGTCGGAGCGCGGTCTTCTCCGTACGGCTGCAGCGCGCCCTGGAGCAGACCGTTGACCTCAACGAGCAAGCGATTCTCCTGCTGAATCGTCGGGGGTTCGCCCGTGTGGCCCAATGCCCGGCGTGTGGAACTGTCAGCCGTTGTCAGGCCTGTTCTGTGCCGCTGATCTACCACGCCACGACTAACCGATTGCGCTGCCACTATTGCAATCGCGAGCAGGATGCGCCGGAGACCTGCCAGGTCTGCTCACGCGGCTACGTCCACCTGCGGGGTTCAGGCACGCAGCGGATTGAATCCGAGCTGCACCGTTTGTTTCCCGCCTCAGCTATCGCTCGAATGGATGCTGATGCGACGAAACCAAGAGACAGCCATCGCCGAGTCTACGATTTGGTTACCACCCGGCAGATCGATCTGTTGGTGGGCACGCAGATGGTGGCGAAGGGATGGGACGTTCCGTCCGTGACACTGGTCGGCGTCATCTCCGCGGATACCGCGTTGAACCTCCCGGACTTTCGGGCAGGGGAGCGGACGTTCGATCTCCTCACACAGGTCGCTGGGCGCGCGGGACGAGGGGATCGGCCGGGTCGCGTGATCATCCAAACCTTCTGCCCCACCCACTATGCGATTCGAGCCGCCTCGCAGCATGACTATCACGCCTTTTACCGCGCGGAGATCGCCATGCGCCGACGATTCCGTCTGCCACCGTGTGTTCGCCTGGTCGACTTGACGGTTCAAGGGCGCGGCGAACAGCGGGTGGAGCGCGCGGCACGAGAACTGGCAACCGCTTTGAAGGTGCGAATCACCCGATCAATCAGTCTCCTTGGACCAGCTCCTCACCGGCTGAGTGTCTTGCGGGGGAACCATCGCTGGCATGTCGTCCTCAAAGCGAAGCGGGTGGAACCGATGCTGGCGGTGGTGCGGGCGACCTTGCAGGAGGGACGGCGTTTCCGCGGCCTGCCCGTCATCGTGGACGTCGACCCCCAGTAAGCCGTATATCGTATCT
>JACQRA010000073.1 GCA_016206725.1 Candidatus Omnitrophota bacterium | reverse complement strand
GTTTCGATTTCCGTCTCGACCATCTTTCGGACGGTTTTCTTGGCGCCTTCCCAAGCAGGTGCAATGCCGACGAGATAGCCTCGATTGCCGCCTTCCGGGATGTCGAGATCAACCCGCGGCTCTTCGACCGTTCGGGTCGCGGCCCGACATCCTGACGAGGCGAGCGTGATCAGCAGAGCCGTGATCACGAATTCGTGTCGCATGGTTGTCCTCCTGGTTCTACACAACGCGGATGCCGAGTTCTTTCAGTTGGGATGGGCTCACGCTCGCCGGAGCGCCGGTGAGGGAGCACGCCGCCTTTTGGGTCTTGGGAAAGGCGATGACCTCTCGAATAGACTCCGCCTGTGTCACCATGGCGACGAGCCGATCAAGACCGAACGCAAATCCTCCATGCGGAGGCGCGCCGTAGGTGAAGGCCTGCATCAAGAATCCAAAGCGTTCCTGGGTTGTTTCCTCGCTCAAGCCTAAGACCTGAAACATCTGTCGCTGCAGCGCCGCATCGTGAATCCGGATGCTCCCCGAACCGAGCTCGGTGCCGTTGAGCACCAAGTCATACGCTCGCGAGCGCACCTTGCCGGGATCGCTCGTCAGCAACGCCACATCCTCCGGATGCGGCGCGGTAAACGGATGATGCTCGGCATCCCACCGCTTCGTCTCAGCATTCCAGTGAAAGAGCGGGAAGTCTGTGACCCAACAGAACGCCCACGGGGTCTTGTCGTTACGGAGATTTGGTTTATCGGTATGATGTTCTACTTGAACCTGTTGATATGGAAGGCGAGGAAACGGGGTGGTCAACGCAAGATTCAGCTCATGTTGAAATACGTCCGCCATGACGCGCTCAATCAGGCGGAAGATGTCTTCTTCCTCGACGAAGGACATCTCCAAGTCCAATTGCGTGAACTCCGGTTGGCGGTCCGCCCGCAAATCCTCATCCCGGAAACAACGAGCCACCTGGAAATAGCGTTCCAGCCCCGCCACCATGAGCAGTTGCTTGAACAGTTGGGGCGACTGAGGCAGCGCGAAAAACTTCCCTGGATTGACGCGAGAGGGGACGAGATAATCGCGAGCCCCTTCCGGCGTGGATTTGGTCAGCATGGGGGTTTCGACTTCGAGAAATCCGAGGCCGTCCAACGCCTGCCGTATGCGCGTCGTGATGCGGTGCCTGAGGCGTAACTTCTCTTGGCTGGTGGGACGCCGCAGGTCCAGATAGCGCCACTGCATCCGCACGTCTTCCGAGACCTCAAGGTGATCGTTGATCTCAAACGGCGGGGGCACGGCCGGATTGAGGACAGTCAGATGGCCAGCGACCACTTCAACCAGGCCGGAGGGAATTTTCGGGTTCTCCGTGCCTTTGGGACGTTGTTGAACCGTCCCCGAGATCTTCAGGACGTACTCAGGGCCCAAACCCTTGGCGTGTTGGTGGAGCGCTGCGTTGGTCTTTTCATTGAACACCACTTGGGCGATGCCGCTGCGGTCTCGCACGTCGATGAAGCTCAAGGCCCCGTGGTCGCGCCGGCGATGGAGCCAGCCGCACAGGGTCACGGTTTGGCCGATCAATGGCTCGTTCAGTTCTCCACAACCGTGAGTCCGCATCATGGCAGAAGGGGGAAGGTAGAAGGGGGAAGGGGGAAATAGATCAATGGCATGAGGAGGAACCTGTTCGTTGGACGAGCGTGTCAACGAAGGAATCGAATGGGATGGCTTCTTGATTTCCCTTCTCTAGATCCTTGAGGGTGACCGCGCGTTGCTTCACTTCCGCCTCGCCAAGAATCGCGACAAATTGCGCCTGGGCTTTGTCCGCTTCGCGGAATTGGGATTTGAGGCTCTTGGCCTCGTAGTCCATCGTGGCACAGACCCCCCGCTGCCGCAATTGCTGGACGAACTGGAAGCCGTGCCCGATGAGCGCCGCGTTCGTCACGGCGATGTACGCGCCCCGCCGAGAAGTCGTCGGGGTCTTCGTGCCTTGATGGCCGGCCGCCATCAGCACGCGCTCGATGCCGGCTGCAAATCCCACCGCCCCCACCGCTGGCCCGCCCAATTCTTCCACGAGGTGATTGTAACGCCCACCCGCCGCGACGGCGTCTTGCGCACCGAGTCCTTTGGCGCGAACCTCGAAGACGGTGCCCGTGTAGTAATCAAGACCGCGCGCGAACGATTGCGTGTCATCAAAAGCGATGCCGTTCTCTTTCAACCCGCGACGCACGTCATCGAAGTGAACCGCGCATTCGTCGCACAAGGAAAACAACTTCATGTTCTTCCACGCGATCGCATGGCAATCAGGTTGTTTGCAGTCAAGCACGCGAAACACGTTGCGTTCCAGGCGCGCCCGGCATTCCTGGCACAACGTGCTCTTGTGCGGTTCCAACTGCTGACGCAGCTCTTCCGCTGAACGGGCTTGATCCTTCCGGCAGCCCATGCTCGCCACCCACACGGAGATGTCCGTAACGCCACACTCACGCAGGATATGGACGCACAGCGCGATGACCTCGACGTCGGTCCAGGGACTCGAGGAGCCGATCGCTTCGACGCCGTATTGGTGGAACTGGCGATAGCGTCCGGCCTGGGGCCGCTCCGCGCGAAACATCGCTCCCAGGTAGAAGAGTTTGGCGAACCCTTCGGTCTTATCGAGCGAGTGCTCGACGTAAGCTCGGACGACTGAGGCGGTGCCTTCCGGGCGCAACACGATCTCCTGCCCGCCCCGATCGGCGAACCGAAACATCTCTTTCTGGACGATGTCCGTGGTCTCGCCCACTGAGCGCAAGAACAGAGACGCCTCTTCGATCAGGGGGGTGCGGATTTCGCGATAGCCGTAGAGGCGGGCAAGACGACGAACGGTGTGTTCAACCTTGGACCACCGCGTCAACTCGTCAGGCAGGAGGTCTGTCGTTCCCCGAAGGGTTTGAAATCCCATACAAGACTTTAAAGGGGCAGGACTCGTTATTTGATGTGCAGCCGCATGAGGAGGCCCGGCTTGAAGACGACCACGCGTTTCGATGGGACAGGAACCTCCTGGCCGGTTTTGGGGTTTCGACCGCGGCGGGGAGCCCGTTGCCTGATCTTAAAAACGCCGAAATTCCGCAGCTCAATCGTCTGGCCGGCTTTGAGATACTCAATCAGGTGATCCAAGGTGCGTTGGACCACCCGTTTCACGTCAACCTGGGTAATATTGGTGTCTCGCGAAACCGCGAGCACTAAGTCTTTCTTGGTCAAGGTCATAGGTAAAGCTATCTTAGCGCACTATCGAGAATCTGTCAACTCGCTGAAAGACCAGGGGTTGTCGCCGAATGACCACCCCATCATCTCCCAAGAGCTTTCCCAGCTCATCCAAGAGCTCCGGATGAGGGTCGATCTTGAACGCCTCAGCCAGTTTAAGCGACAGGGCCTCCGCCGCCGGAAGATTCAGCTTGAAGTAGACCGGGATGGTCCCTGGAAATCGAGTGAGAAGGTTTTTGAGTTGTTCCAGCAGGTCGCGTTCCAATCCCGGACTTCGCAGGATCAATTCGATGGCCTTCGTCAGTCGCGCGGTTCCCTGCTCGAGCGGCACAATCTGCTGCGCGACGACGCGGGGTCGGTCATCCCGTAGGGACGCGCGGCCTTCCACAAAGATGATCGAGGCGACCTTCAACTGCGGAGCCAGTTGCGCGAAGGACGCCGGGAAGACGAGCACCTCGATCTCCCCTTCAAGGTCTTCCATCAGACAGACGGCCATCTGCTCGTTTGTCTTCTTGGTGGTCGTCAGCTTGACCTTCGTCAACAAACCGCCGACGGTCACTTGGGTTTCCTCCGTCAACTGAGCGAGCTGACGCGACGTCGCGGTGGAAAACAGCCGCAGGAGCTTTTCAAATCGAGCCAGCGGGTGCCCTGAGACATAGAAGCCCAGCAATGTTTTCTCAAAGGCCAACTTCTGGCTCTCCGGCCATTCCCGCATCACGCCGAGGTTCGGACGAGGCGTCTCGGCGGTCTCTTGCGCGGCGCTGAGCGCATCGAAGAACGTCAGTTGCCCCCGCGATTTGTCCCGCTGCCGTTGTTGGGCTTCTTCAAGCGCTTGATCCACACCGGCCAAGAGCGCGGCCCGGGATTTGCCCATGCTGTCGCACGCCCCGGCCTTGATCAGGCTTTCGAGGACCTTGCGGTTCGCCAGCCGCAGATCAATATCCTGGCACAGCTCCTCGATCGTCGTGAACCGCTCCCGCTGCGCGCGCGCGGTGATGATGGAATCGATCGCCGCCATGCCGACGTTTTTGATGATGCCCAAGCCGCATCGCAGCCCTTCGACCCTGCTCAGGGCTGCGTCCTGAGCGGCAG
>JACQRA010000072.1 GCA_016206725.1 Candidatus Omnitrophota bacterium | reverse complement strand
GCCCCGTACCCTGTACACTGTACACTGTAAACTGTGAACTGATTCATCATGTCACGGAGCCGCGGGGGCCGATGATGCGCGCGGTGATGAAGATGATGAGATTCTTCCTCGTCACCGTCTCGTTTTGTTGGCGGAACAACGGCCCGAGGAGCGGCAGGTCGCCGAAGAACGGCACCTTCGTCAGCGTCGAGGAGACCGTATCCTTCATGAGTCCGCCCAGCACGACGGTCTCGCCGTCATTGATCACGACGCTGGTGGTCACTTGGCTCGACGTAAACTCCGGCACCGTGACCCCGCCCCCCAGATCGCGGAATTGACTGAAGGAGCTCACCTCAGGCGCGAGCACCAACGTCATCATCTTGAGGTCCCTGCCCACACTCGGCGTCACGTTGAGGAGGATGCCGACATCCCGTTTTTGAATGTCCTGCGGGACGTTGACAAACTCAGTCTCCCCCGCGTCGTCGAAGTCCCCGTCGCCGTTGGTGTCAAATTGGACGAGCGAGACCTCGTAGCGCGTGGGATAGCGGAATTCGTCCACCACCTTGATGGTTGCCGCCTTGTTGTTCAATGTCGTCACGCGGGGCGCGGAGAGGGTCTTGCTCTTCTTCGTCTCTTCCAACAGGTGCAGCACCGTTTCGAAGTTCGCCGCCGTCATGACGCCTTGCAAGGTGAGATTGACCCCCTCATCCTCTCGACTCAGGGCGGGGAACTTGAAGCCGCCCCCTGACGCAATCTGATGGCCGCTCGTGCGGCCGGCTGGGGTCGCCTGGTTGGGACGCGTATCCGTCCGCTTGGTCAGATCATACCCATCCGTCAGGACCGTCTCCAAGCCGAGGTGCTCCAAGTCGGTGACGGTCAGCTCCATGACGCGGGCTTCAATGAGCACTTGAACCGGGGTCACGTCCAGTTGGCTCAGCAGGCGCTCGGTCAACTGCAGGTTGTCCCCCGTATTCGTGGCAATCAAGGCGCCGAGACGATCATCCACCACCAATTTGCTATCCGGCGGCTGAGGGATGGTTTGCGTAATCAAGTCTTTGATGGATTCCATCTGGATAAGCGAGCCCTGCTCCACCGCCGAGACCTCGAGGGTCGCCGGGCTGAAACCGCTGCGCAGGAAGAAGACGCGGGTCTCCATCGCTTGGTTCTCGAACTCTTCTTTCGTGGCCAACAACACGGCATCCTGCTCGATGCGATAGGAAAGCGAGAGGCTCTTAGCCAGATATTTAATCGCCTGCTCCAACGGCAGGTCCTTGACCTTGATGGAGACAAGCTGGTTCTTGAGGTCTAACTGCGGCGAGGGGATGATGCTGATGCCCGCGCCATCCGCGACGAAGTCTACCACGTCCCCCAGGGCAACCTCGCTGAAATCCAAGCTGATGGGCTGTTGGAGCTTGGCGCTGAACTGCTCGCTGGTCCCATACGGACTAGGAGGCGGGACGAACCCGACCGTCTTGGCCTCCGGCACGACCTGGGCTTTGATCACATCGTGGATCATCTGTCGCTCATCCATCACGATGCGACGCTCCAGACGGTCCTTCTCTTCCGTCAACTTAGCTTCTTCAACTTGTTCCATCAGCCGCTGGGCGTCTCGGTCTGAGGGGTCCTGAACCAGGATTTTCGTCAACAGTTTGGTCGCCGTGTCATACTGCCGCTCATGCATCGCGGCTTTGGCGTATTTCATGGCGGTCTCAAGCTCAATGCGTTTCTCAACTAACAACTGCTCCAGTTGAGACACGACCGCCCCGCCCTCCGGTTTCACGACAGGAGCCCTGGCGACGGCGCGCGCCTGCTCTTCATAGCGCTTCAATTCCGCCCGCGTGATGAGACGATCCGCTGATTTGACGAGCGCATGGGAGGGATCCACCAGGGCCATCTGCTGCAACACCAAAATCGCCTCGGCGTAGCGTCCCTGCTGATAGAGCGCGAGTCCCCGGTGATACAACTCTTTGAGCTGACGCTCTCGGGCGAGTTGAATTTGACGCTGGGCTTCCCGGCTCTGCTCGACGCGCTCTCGGGCTTTCTGGCGCGCGAATTGCTCAGCCAGCTCAGCGGCATGACGATGCTGCGAAGTCCCGAGCGCACCTGTGGTGAGCGAAGTCGAACCAGTCGAGGGACGCTCGCTCACCTCGTGCTGAGCGCCCTCGGTGCGAAGCAGGACTGAGGTCTGCTTTTCACGAATGAGGGCCTCGGCCAGGGCGTTGGCTTGGGCCTGGAGGCGCTGGCAGCGTTTCGCTTCGTCGCCGGTTAAGCCGGCACACGGAGAACTTGTGAGCGGCGTCGAACCACTGGATGAGTCGGCAGGAACACCTGGGGCGAACGACCACGTCGCGAGCGCGCTTGCCAGCAGCACGCCCGTCACAAAGCGTCGTCGGGCGTCCGCCGAAGTAGTGTGGCGGACGCTGACCCACGGCTGCAAGCGATACCGCGACATGGTCTCATCGTAACCAACTGTCCCCGTGCTGTCAAGGGGGACACAAAACAATTTGGGGACACAAACAAATTGCCTTCGGAAGTGAAATTTGTTTGTGTCCCCTATTCTTCAGTTATTCCTTGGAAGAGGCTTTCGAAGCAAGGGGCACGTGAAGCTCTTCCTTGGTCTCAAGATTCAACAACACCATTTCCTCTTCCTTGATGTCCACCACTTGAAATCCGGAAACTTCCTGCCCGGCTTGCACGAACACGGTTTTTTTCTGCCGTCGATCCTCCAGGATCCCGCGTTGTTTGGCGCCCATCACCACCCGGCCCTTAAACACGAAGGACACCGGCAATGGTTTCTCCTCCGCCGCCGTTTCCTCGGCCGGTTTGGAAACATGCCGACGCTGACGACTGAAGGGATTGACTTGCACGACGCGTTGCAGGGTCTCCGGGTCCGTCGCCGAGGGAGACTCGAGGGCTTCGGGCGTCGGAAACAACTCTTTCACATGCTCCCAATGTTCGGCCACAACCAGGGGAGGCTGACGGCGGCGAATCGCCTGTTGCCATTGCCACGCCATGAATGCGAGCGTCACGCAGACGATGGTGGCAACAATCGACTCAACTGGGCTATCCTTCATCACGGGTAAATCAGGGACACAAAACACGTTCTAAAAAATTGGTTTGTGTCCCTGATTTCCTTAGCTCCTAGCTCCTAGCTTCTTCTTTTCTGTGGGTTCTTCTTCCGTCGCAGTCGGGAGTTTGGGGGCGGTGACAAAATAGCGCGCCACGACCAACTCCACGACGACATCCTCCGCCTCCTCCCCGCTTTCCGTCAAGGTCGTCGTCACGCGCACCGCCTGCACGTCCATCAAGGGATCCGCCCGATCCAGCGCCGTGAGGATTTTAGTCAAGGTCTCAAGCGGACAACTCAGACGGATCCGAATGGGTAGTTGCGTCAGAAACACGTCGAGCTCTGAAGTCACCACGACCGGTTGAGGATCTTCCACCTTGAACGACTCAACGCGTGACACCCCCGGCACGGCCATGACCGCTTCCGCCGCCTGCTCGATCAAACCCACTTGGACCAAGAAGCGCGGGACCGCCTCCGGAGGGGGAAGGTCTTTGGGAAATCCTAACTGGGTCGGGGCCGTCATGTTCCGAGCGGTCGCGAGTCGCTCGAGCGTGCGCTGCGCCGCGTGGCTGCGCTCTTGGAACAACAGTTGCGTGTCCGTTTGTTGGTCGCCCAGTTGGAGGGGTGGGGCGAGGCGCGCCAGCGCCGCCTCGTACTTGGCTTCCAATGCCTTCGTGCGTTGCTTGAGGTACTCCACCACCTGAGGATTGGGGGGGAGCTGCTCACTGACGTGAAGGTTCTTGAGCGCCGTTTTCTTGGCGTTGATTTCTCGATCAAGCGCTTGGAGTCGAACCCGCCACACCGCAAAGGCTCCGACCCCTGCGATGACGACGAGCACCAGCACGAGCTGGCCGAAATTGGTCTGTCGCGCCATGTTCGTTAGTTCATTTCTTCTTTGCCTTCTTCGCCTTCTGAGGCCTTCTGTGGCCTTCTTCGGCCTTCTGAGTTTTTTCTGCGCCGGCGGAGGCGTCTGTCGCGGATGGCGCCTCGAGGAGACGCTGAACTTGAATGGCAAAGGCCACGACCTCCGTCCTGGTCGTTGGATCCGTCATGACGTTCGTCGCCTGGGGCTTGACGGTTACCCACTCCGGTTCGGCTTTCACGCGGTCAATGAATTGCGTGACGCCTTGAAACGATTGGGCGTAGCCTTCCAGCGTCCCCGTGATATGCGGGATACTCTTGCTCAGATCCAGCATCGTCAACCAGAGACTGTCCGGCAACGTTTCGGTGAGGTACAGCAACGAACGGCTCATCCGATCGTGAGTGCGCGCGAGAAACTCCAATTGCGTGAGTCGAGCTTCCAAGTGCGCCTGATGTCTCCGAATACTCCGGACTTCCGGTCGGAGCAGTTGGTAGGAGTGCTCCTCCTTCCGGTAGGCCTCGACCACGGCCTCGCGAGCGTGCAGCGATGTCACGATCCCCGCAGCACTCCAGAGCGCGGCGAGCAGCGCAGCCAACACCCCGATGAACTGCGCGCCAAGATGGAGGCGAGCCGCATGACGCCTGCGCAACATGCCCTGGATCAAATTCAGCGAGACTCGCGTGGGCCCCGCCCCCTGGAACGCCAGCCCGCAGGTCGCTACGAAATCATCCCCGCCAATCTGTGCCGGGAGGCGAGCCAGCGCTGTCGTCGCGAGGGACTGGACGGGAGCGCCAACTGCACGCTGGAGGCAGGCTCCAAGTTGTTGGCCGGCCTCAGCGCCGCCGACACACCACACCGTCGGTGTCGAGGCCAGCGTCGTGGCAGCCGCCGTCAAGGAATTCTGCAATCCTTCCCAAGAGCTCTTGAGCCACGTCACCATCTGATCCTCATGGGCTTGAGCCAGACCCGCCTGAATGATCCCCCCTGCAGCGCCCGAGGGGGGCGAGGGAGCTGATGGAAACGGAAGGAGATGGGGAAAGACATAGAGACCGCCCGCGGTGATGACGATCCATTCCACCAGCCGCCCATCACACCGGACGATGAGGCTGGGCAGCGCCCCGCCGGCCGTCGGGGTGGACAGCCAGGCATTCGCCACCGCCACCGCATTAATCTGGACGCCCTTTACGGCCACGCCGGCTCGTTGGCAGGCGGTCAATCGCTCCTGGAGCACCGCGTGCTTGACGGCGGCGACCACCGCAGCGGAGGATTTCGACTGGCCGTTGAGAGAAAACCATTGATAATGCCACGCCGCCTGCGCGGCTTCATATGGCAAATGTTGCTGGAGCTCAAAGCTCACCGCCAGCTCTGATCGAGCGCGACTGACCACCAGCGGCTGCACCGTCGTGACAATCGCCGCGCTCGTCGGCAAGCCGAGGATCACAGGAGATCGAATCGGCAGACTTCGGCGAACCTGTTGGATCGCTCGCACGAGCTCATCCCCCGAGGAACCGCTCAACGGAGCCGTCACGGCGGCGAGCAGTTGGGGAGGTTTGTTGCGAGAATCGAGGACGACGGCGCGGACCGCCGTCGTCCCGATCTCCAAACCCACGCTGACTGCCATGATTGGTAATTGAGTGATTGTGTGATTAAGTGATTGAGAACAAAACAGCAGACTGGCCACGAACACGTATTTTCTTAATCACCTAATCACCTAATCACTTAATCACTGGTTTAGTCGATTTTCCACAACTTGATCGGCGGGCCGTAGGGCACGATGGTGCCGGGCGGCTGAATCCCGACGATCCAGGTGCGCTCGGCCGGCGTGGGATCTTCTTCCTCGTCCGGCTGGATGCCATCCTGCCCGTTGGATTCTTTCGCCGCCTTGACGCGGAAGTAGTGGTTGCCATAGGAGAGCCCTTCGCTCACGGCCACCGTCTCGTCGCTCCAGGCGGACCAGCCATCGTGATCAAAGGCATACGAGAACACGCAGCCGCCTTCCGGACAGGTGAAGCTGAATTGCGCGCTCGTGGACGGGGTGAAGCCCGCCGGCCCGCTGAGGATGATGGTATCGGGTGCTAGCAAGTGCAACTCAATGTCGGCGGAAACCGGGTTGGAGATGTTGCCGGCCTTATCAATGAACTTGACGTAGACTTTCTGAGTCCCGCTGACCGAATTCAATTTCCATAGTTCCCGCACCGGGTTAAACGATTCCTGGACGAAGCCGGTGACCGCATCGTTGCTGATCAACATGCCGGTCACACCGGAAATCGCATCCGAGGAGGAGAGATTCAGCGTGACATAGACGCTCGTCGTCATCGCCGCCCCCGCATTGATCAGCACCGAACCGGTGGGCGGTGTGACATCCGCGGTGAAACTCCACACCAAGGCCGTCTGCTGATTGCCCACGCGGTCGGAGGCCTCGACCTGAATCGAGTTCGCGCCCTCCTTCACCAAACCGCTGCCGGTCGAGCTGATCAGCCCGGTCGTCTCATCCACCGTGACGGACGACTGCTGTCCGTTGATCAACAAGGTGATCTGGGAAGCCCCCACGCCGCTGTGAGGATCCGAGACGTTCACCGAAATGGTGGGGCTGAGCGTGTTCAACAGACTGCCGGCCGCCGGGGTATACGTCCCGAGGACGGGCGCGGTCGTATCCGCCCAGAGGTCAAAGGAAAGCGGCGTGCCGGCATTGCCGGCCGAATCAACGGCCTGGACCGAAAAGCGATGCTGGCCGTCAGCCAACCGTTTGAGGGGATCCTGCGCCACGTCCCAGGAGGTGCCAATCGTGTCAATCGTCACGTCGGGCTCCCCATCCAGCAGATAACTGTAGCCTTCCACCAACTCAGGCGCCTGCGCTTGCCAGATGAAGATCGGATCCGCATCGCGCTGCCACGTCTTCTGACTGATCTCGGTGCCGAGCGGGGCCGTCTTCGCATACAAGACCGTCAAGGTCAGGTTGCCTTTGACCGACGCGATGGCTGGACCGAACGCCGTACCGATGAAGCCCGTGAAGGTCTGCACCGTCGCGCTGGACAACTTGTCGGCGCTGAAGGCAGCACCCATCGTGGTCGTTTGCCGACGACCCCCTGATGAGGTGACGACGCCTCCTAATTGCGTGGTTTCGCCGACCGCCAGGGTGTGCTGCTCGCTCTTGGCTCTGGCCGCCTCCGCTGAGGGCAGAAGGCAGAAGGCAGAAGGCAGAAAGCAGAAACACAGAAACAGCGACCAGCGAGATACGAGATACGAGATACGAGATACGTTCATCATCGTTGCAGGATGGCTTGGATTCGTTTCGAGGCGGCGGGCTTGTTGCGCTCGAACGCCTCGCCCATGCTCATCACCTGAAACACCTGGGAGCGCACCGTCAACCAGTTCGCCAACTGCCGAAAGCGGCTCAGGCGATCATCCTCGGTTTCCCCCAGCGCCGAGCCGACTAACACGTCCCCGATGCCACGGGCTTTGCTGTCTTGATCGCCATAGGGCCGTCCCTCGATGATCCGATCAACGATCGCCTCGGTCATCCCCGACAAGCTAAGCAAGACCTCGCGGGAGGCCGTATTGACGTTGATCCGTCCGACGAGGACAAGTTGTGGATCCAGCATCGCGTGGAGGAAATGGCACACATGGCTCTCCGATTCGCACCGGACCTCAAGATGGAGCGTCTTCGGATCGCTCACCCCCATGCCCACGGTCAGTTCACCCACCAAGAGACGGCCTTGCGCATCGGTCACCCGAGCCGGTGTCCATTCGCCGTTCTCGCTCCATCGCACCGCCATGGTCTCGCCGCTCCACCCATACAGGCTCAGACGATACGTCCCCTCGGGAATATCCGTCCATTCCCACACGCCCACGGCCTCAGTTCCCGAGCCTCCGCTCGTCTCATAGCCGCTGACGGTCTCATGCCATCGATCCCCTCCGCTCGCCAGCTCCGCCGCCTGGCTCTCGAGGCGCAACCCGTCAACCGTGAGCTGATCCGCGATGATCGCAAGGTCGCGACTCGCCACCGGCTTCCACGCCACACTGCTGGCCAACCCCGCCAACTCCCCCAACGACCCCAGCGGTCGATTCAAAATGGTCAACTCCGCCGAGGGATCATGCCGAACTTGCTCTTCGCCCGCCACCTCCAAGAGTCCTTCGTTGTCATTCGGATCACCCGGCGTATATTGTTTGAGTGAGGGATACCAGTCTTCGTCTAACCCGTCCTTATCGTCATCACGCACCACGGTCGGATCGCCCTTTTCGAGACTCTGAAACCCCACCGAGGTAGGCAGCGGAATGGGATACTCGATCTCATCCACGATCCACCCCTGGCGGTCCTTCAACACCAACCGGGCGGAGGAGGCATCAGGCGGCAAGGTACTGATCAGCCAATCCATGTCCGGACTTAAACTCCCTTCCTCTGAGAGGAACTCAAGCTGCACCACATTGGCGTCATCACGCATCTCCCAGGCGGCGAGCGCGGTGATATCGTTCTCCAAGCCGGGCTGCGTATCATCCACGTCTACCGCCGCCACGAGCACCCCGTGGGCCGGAATCGCGGCTCCCTCCGGTAGCGACACGGTCCGTGTGGCCGCAATCCCTTCGATCGTCCAGCGGCTGACATCCACCTCGTGCTCGCTGAGGTTGATGAACTCCACGTACTCGCCGTCGGGTTCCACGGAGAGCGACACCTTCTGAAAATAGTATGTCACCTCGCCGGCCGTTTTGCCAAGAGAGAGGGAAAATTTTGTTTTCTTGGGCTGCTGCTCATCCGCCTGGGGGACTTCGACGACGATCAACGGCTCGTCATGACGAGCCCCGTGGAAGGACACCGTCGAGCTGCCCTCGATTTTTCCCACGCCACTCCCCGATTGCCCGTAGACCCGCAGGTGGTATTTGCCCGGCGGCACATAGGTGGGTTGTCCCGCGGTGGTCGTCCACTCCCACTGCGCCGTTCCCGTCCCGCTGTTCGTGCACATCGAGCCGTCACACGACCACTCGGAGTTGTCTTTCGAGAAGACGGCTGCACTCGCGCTCAGCTCGACGATGGGCGAGACCATCAGCTCATTGAATCGCACCGCCTCAACGCCTCGCACCACCGTCCCGCCGCTTGTCGGCGGCTCGGTCGGAACCAGCTCAAGACCTCGAAAGGCGCAGGAGACGCCTTCCGGCTCACCACAGACCACCTCCACCGTCATCGTCTGGCTCGTCAGCTCCAACGTCCCGAACGTCTCATCGGCATCGAGCGACGGCCTCGACTCGCCGTTGATCGTCACATCCCCCACCTTGGCGCCGGACAGACCCCGCACGATCACACGAAAGCTCCCCAGGGGGACAGCCAGCGCCCAGACCAGCGAGGAGTCTGATGGGTCGGTGGCGTAATACCCCTGCGGTTGCGCCGCCTCCCAGCTCCAACTCCCCTGGTCGCCTTGATTGGGCATCTCGTAGGGGGTGCTATGCCGCACGACTTTGGAGAGGGCGAAATCGGTATCAATGTAATCCGCCATGTTGGCCGCCAGTTGCCAGGGGTTGGCCCCGCCTTTTTCCAGCAAGGTGTTGAGAATTTCTTCGGCGGGGGCGGTATTGACGTTCAACCGCGGCGCTCCGGCGATGCTAAGATTTGGATCCCAACTGTAGACCGTGGCGAACCCGGAGAGCGTGGTGAAGGTCGCCTCATCCAACTCGCTCAGCGACAAGACCTCTTCCAGGTTTTCGAAGCGTCGGTCATCGCCCCGCAGGGCCAGTGGCTGATATTCGTCCGGTTCATCCACCGTCCCATCGCCGTCATCGTCAATGTTGGCTTTGCCTGGTTGGCCGTCCTCACCGAAGCGATAGCTCTCAATCGAGGCGGCAAGGGACGTCGGCACACCGATCTTCGAAAACAACGACGTCAGGCCAACGCCGTCCACGCCGTGCGCTGTAGGATCGGCGAGCGCGGCGTTCAGGTTGACCTTCCCCGCCTCATCCCTGATGAGCACGCCATAGCGCCCCACCACCTCATTCCGGTCATTCGCGACCAGCCACCAGCGGGCATCCAAGACGTCATCCTCATCCACATCCACATCAGCGCCGCTCATCGCATCCACCCACGCCTCACGCAGGTCGTCATAGCGCGATCCCAATTCATCCTCTTCCAACACGACCCAGCCGTGGGTCACACCGGCCTCCGCGATGTAGCGCGATTGGGTGGAGGCGACGAATTGCCGAGCCGCCTGGGTTTCGAGGAACATGGAGAAGACGAATGACACCCCCATGATCGCCACCACCGTCAGCACGCTGACGACGATGAGCAGCGCAATCCCCCGCTCACTGGATCGGGGACACAAAACAAGTTCTACAAATTGGTTTGTGTCCCCTCTCTTCCAGGTCGTGTTGTTTTGCTTTACCTTGAACCCATTAACTTGTCGGGACATAGACGATGGTTTCAAAGGACTCGGGTTTTTGCGCACCGATGGTCACGGTGACTCGGACCGCTTTCGGGGGGGAGGAGTCATCCCAGGCCGTCACCCACTGCGTGCCGTCGAAATACGACAGGTTCAACTCGACGACGTCGGTCCCGCACACTTCACTCGTGCCGGTGGCTTCGTAATCGCCGTCCGCCGGCTCGTCATCATGGCACATGAGTTCGTGCTCGCCGCTGAGCCAATAACCCCGTTCCACGAGGCCGGAGCGACCCGCCAAGACACTGACAAAAAACACCTCCTCCTCGGTGCCCACAAACGGATACCGCGCCTGGCTGACGCACGATCCGAGCTCTCGAGCGAAGAGATCGAAGAGCAGACGAGCTTGCTGGTAACGCTCCGTTCGGAGCTGCCCGCTGCGCCAGGTCTGCGTGATGCCGCGAAACATCAGCATCGTTGAGCCTGTGATCGTCACGAGGATCGCCATCGCGATCATCAGCTCGATGAGCGTCAGCGCTCGTCGAGCTGAGTGATTGAGTGATTGAGTGATTGAGTGATTATGTAGAAACGCCATGTTGTTCTTAATCACCTAATCCCTTAATCACCTAATCACTCCTCTTCGGGAGGTTGGCGGAGGTAGGTCACGAGATCGAGGGTGCGCTCGCGCCCCTCCTGCGACCAGCCCACCGAGACGGACACCCGCTTGAGGTGGGTGGGATCCACCAGCTCTTCGATCTCCGGTTGATCAATCGTCACCGTGACGGTGTAGTCTTGGTCCGTGGTCGTGGACGTGCCGACGGCTAACTCGTCCCAGGACGTCAACTTGGTCGAGGCCATCGTGCGTTCGCCAAGCAACGTGGCTCGACTGACCTGCTCCGCGCGGCGAGACGCCCGCAAGCCCATCGGAAAGACGCGCATCGAGCCGACAAGCCCCACGGAGAGAATCGCAATCGCGATGACCACCTCGACGAGCGAGAACGCTCGTCGAGGTGAGTGATTGAGTGATTGAGTGATTGAGTGATTGAGAAAGGACGAGTTTTGAGGGTTGAAGTAAGATGTTTTCTTAATCACCTAATCACTCAATCACTGCTTTGTTCATCCGAGAATCTTGGTCAACGAGAGCAGCGGAAGGAACATCGCGATCACGATGAAGCCGACGATGCCGCCCACCCCCACGATCAAGAGCGGCTCCAACAACTGCGTCAGACCGCCGAGCATCACCTCGACCTCTTCCTCGTAGTTGTCCGCCAACTGCACGAGCATCCGATCGAGCTGGCCGGTCTCCTCGCCCAGAGCCACCATGCGAGAGACCAGCGGCGGAAACGCGCCGGAGACTTCAATGGGACGGGCGAGCGACTCGCCGGCTCGCAGGCTGCGCTCCACATCCTGCAGCGCCTCATCCAAGATGGCGTTGGAGACGGTCATGCGCACGGTCTCCAACGCATTGAGGATGGGGACACCGCTTGTGAGCAGCGTGCCGAAGGTCCGGGCGAAGCGTGCGATGAGGAGTTTATGAATCAGGTTGCCGAAGAGCGGCAGGTGTAACAACAATCGGTCAACCAGTCGTTTGCCGCCCGGCGTCTTGATCAGGGCTTGGAGCAGCGCGACCCCGCCCGCCGCGGCAATCGCCACCAGCCACCACCAGTGACGCACCGTGTTGCACATCACAATCAAAATCCGTGTGGGCAACGGCAGCGCCGAGCCTAACTCGGTGAACATCCCCATAAAGGTGGGGACGACGAACGCCATGAGGATGATGAGGATGCTCACGGCGGCGAACATCACGAAGGCGGGATACATCAACGCCCCTTTGACGCGGTCCCGCAGCCGTTGTTGTTTCTCCATCACCTCGGCGAGGCGTTTGAGAATCTCTTCCAGCAGCCCGCCGACTTCTCCGGCGCGCACCATGTTGATGTAGAACGGCGGAAAGACGTGGGGATGTCGAGCGAGGGCTTCGGAGAGCTTGATGCCGCCTTCCACGTCACCGGCGACGAGGGTGAAGACCTGCCGCAGGGCGCCCGGCTCAAGCTGGTCGCTCACCGTACGCAAGGAGCGCAACAGCGGCATGCCGGCTTTGACGAGGGTCGCGAGTTGGCGGGTGCAGACGACGAGCTGTGTGCGCGAGACCCCACCAAACTTAAGGCGAATACCCATCAATTGCGTTGAACAGCGAGATCTCCCACCTGAATGGCGCCCGGGGCGTCAACCTGGCTCAGATCACACGCGGAGAGTCGCGGACGGGCTCGGACCACCACCGCCTGCCCGAGACGCCGGCTGTCTCGAATGATCTCGAAGGTCATCCCCTCACGCACGCCCTGATCCGTCCCCTGATCGATCACCACAAACCGATGGGCGGGATTGATCTCAAGAATCCGCGCGCGAATGAGCGGGGAGGCTGCCATGGAGACTTGACCTCTCCTGACGACAATGGGCGGCAGCTCAATCGCCTGGGGCGTGCTCAATGCCGCGGCACGCTGACTCATGCTGACGTGAAGCGCATCCGACGGTGTTGCCGCGGCAGACGAACCGGGTGAGGCAACCGGCGCCCCTGTTTGAAGCCCTAAATGAGCCTCCGGCTCGCCGGCGGACGCCCAGGACGGAGAGACGACCGCAGCCGATGGGACGATGACGTTGGCGATGACCGGCGGCCAAGCCGCTTCGATGCGAGGCGGCTGGATGCCTGTGGAGGTCACCGGCGGATACTGCATGAGCTGGCGCTCCATCTGGACGAAGCGTTCGCTCAGTTGCTTGTAGTCTCGCTCCGCCAGCATCAGCCGATTGCGCAACCGCGCGGAGGTCTGCTCCAGCTCTCGTTTTTCGGCCTCCATCCGGCGCACTCGCTCATCGACTTCCTTGCGCTCGCGATTCAATCGAGCCACCTCCACGTCGAGCCGCACCTTCTCGCTTTGCACCGCGTCATACCGCACCTGGACGTCGCGAAGAGCAGCCAGTTCCTGGATGGCGTTGGTGAGCTGGTGTTGTAAGGTCGTCAGACGCGTTTCCAATTCCGCGCGTTGGGTGGAGAGCTCGGTAAGTTGTTGTTGGAAGGATTCGTTCTCCGTCTTCAACGAGGCGATGACCTGTTCTTTTACGAGGAGGTCCTGCTTGATCCGTGAGAGACGGACCCACGGGCCAACGGCCAATCCCGCCAGGATGAGGACGATCACCGCCGCCACGGCGGCGATGATCGGGATGGGTTTTGTCATGCTTGGCTGAACACCTCGCGAATGACCCAACAGGCCGCCCCCAACGCCACCGCTTGATCGCCCAGTTTCGCCGGCAGGATATCCACGAGGTTCGCGGGCTCTTCATAGGCATACCGCTTCACCGCCCGCCAGATGGGCTCCAGTAATAAGGAGCCGGCTTTCTCAATCCCTCCGCCGATGACCACGACTTCCGGATTGAGCAAGTTGACCATCGAGGCAATGCGAATGCCGAGATTGAGCGCTGAATGTTCAATCAGCTCTTTCGCCAGTTGGTCACCGGACTGCGCGGCGTGAATGACCGCCTCCATCGTGATCTCATCCAGCTTGTTCCCCACCTGCTGCGTGATGGTCGTCGCGTTGCCCTCTTCAATCAGCTTCCTCGCTTGAGTGGTCAATCCCAAATCCCACACGTTCGAGATCACGAATCCCGGGCCCTTCACCCAACTGATATAGTCGTCGTTGTTGGGGACATAGATGCCCACTTCCCCCGCGCTGCCGCACGAGCCCCAATAGACGTGGCCGTTCAAGATCAGGCTGGCCCCCACGTCCGAGTAGAGATACACCATGTTCTCAACCGTTCGGTCCAACCCGAGGCGATATTCGCCGTAGCCCGCGAAACTCGCGTCATTGCCGAGGTAGACGGGGATCTTGAATTCGCCCTCCCACCGACCCTGCAGGGCGAGGTAACTGGTGCGGGTGCCGTGATGGGAGGTGTCTCGAATCGTACCGGCCCGCTCATCGAGAATCCCCCCGACCCCGACGGCCGCTCCCCGAATCTTGTGCGGATCCACCGGGCTCGTCTTGATGAGTTGCCGGATCATCTCCCCGGCCTGGGCGAGGGCTTGATCCATCGTCGTCACCGGTCGATGCTGGACGCGTTGATGGACGATCGCCCCGCGCAGATCGGTGATGACGCCCCGCATCACGATCTTCGGAACATCCATCGGCCCGATGTCCACCCCGATGGCAAATCCGGCTTTGGCGTTGAGCTCGACGAGCACCGGCTTGCGCCCGCCGGTGGAGACGTCAAATCCCCGCTCGCCCACCAAGCCGTGCTTGATGAAATCCCCCACATAGTTGGAGACGGTCACGATGTTAAAGCCCGTGCCTTGCGAGAGCTCGGTGCGGGTCATCGGTCCCCGCTGGCGAATGAGCTCCAGCAGGCTCATGCTCTTCTGTTCCCGCTCCGTCAGCCGGTGATCTTCAAGCAAAGCCCTTCGTCGAATCATCCCACCTCCTTGGACAAACTTTCTTTCAGACTATTGTTGAGAACTTTTAGAAGATTGTCAAGCAAAGGGTTACACACAGGGGACACAAACCATTTTTCAGGACTTGTTTTGTGTCCCCTATTTCCAGAGAGCGTGGTATAACCGGTAGGCCTTGCGCAGTCGACGCAGGTAGGGACTCTGGTTGCCGTCACCCTGAGAGGTGATCCCAAACCACTCTTCGTAGTTCTTCCCTCCGGGAAACGGTCCGGACCAGTTCGGCGTGATGTCATGGTTCCACGGAGAGAATCGCGGCGGCTGCCCGGCTTTCCACCACTCATCCACCCAGGTAAAGACGACCCCGCCTAAGGCATTGCCGACACCGCGACCCGCCATGTGGCTTTCGAGATCCGCCCAACTGCCCAAATGATAGAGCGCTTGACCGAGCTCGCCGACCTCCTCCGATTGGCGAGCTTGATACGCCGGACAGCCGAACTCGGTGATCACCACCGGGATATCCAGATGCTCGCGGATGGCTTCGAAGAAACTGCTGCCGAACCCGTGCCCTCCTCGATAGACGTTAGCCCCGAAGACGTCAATCGCGGGCGCGTGCCGGGCGACGAGATCGAGATACAGCCACTCGCCGTTGGCGATCGCCACGGGATGCAGGGGATCCTCCTTGTGAATCCACCTCGCCAGCTCGTTGATGAACTGGTAGTAGGCCTTCGGATACTTGGCGGCATTCCCCACACCGCCGACGACCCCGTGCTGCCCGCCGTAATTGTTCTCATTGCCGAGCACCCACATCAGGATGTACGGCTCCTCTTTGAATTCCCGCACCATGCGCTTGACGCTCTGCGCCATGCGCTTGCGTTGGGTCGCGTCGAGATAGTCGGTACCTTCTTCCCATTTCGCGCCCGAGCCGACGGTGTACATCCCGACGAGATCACCCATGAGCACCATCATCCCATGGTCCTCATACAGCCGGCGCAGCAACGCCTTATTGGTGGCATGGTGATAGAGACGGAGGGTATTGACGCCCATCTCGTTCATCAAGTGAAAGTCGCCGACCGTCGGCTCCTCGGGATCATGGAGGTTGTTCAGGTTCGCATCCACGAACGCATCGAAGGGCCCATCGGGCTTGCCGTTCTGGTTGCGATCCGCCGTCATCCAATCTTTCAGCGTCCCCTCGTCCGGGGATTCGCCGACCGCGCTGGGCTGATACGACATCCCCCGAATCACCCACGGCTCGCCGTCCACGAATAGTTGCCAGTGCCGATTCGCATACTGCCGCAGCCGCACGCGACCCTTCCCTTTATCTTGCAGCACGTCCACGCTCGAGAGATCCTGGGCCGGCGGCACGACGTCGTGTGGGCTGACCTGCACGAGCCGACCCGGCGAGGCGACGATCACGTCGTTCGTCACGTCATTATCAAACCCCTGCTGAATCACGATCCGCGCCCCCTCGAGACGAAACCCCAATTCCGGATGCAGACGCAGCAGGGTGTCCAGCTTGTCGCGCGCCGTGGGGCCGACGTACCACGGCGTTTGAAATTCCGTCCATCCCACCTCGTCGGGAAAATGCACCAACACGGCGTCGTACGCCTTGACTGCGGCCGAGAGCAAGCCGGCGCGCTCCAGCGCTTGGGCGACAAAAAACTGCTTCAGCCCCGGCGGCTGCTCGACGGTTCCGGCCCACTTCAGAAAACCCAGGTGCACATCGTCATGCGCGACGAAGTCCCACACGTGGCCGTCCAACCGGCCCTCCTCCATCGCCTTGCGATAGGCGGGGTCTTTCAAGATGCTCTCTTCATTCGGATAGATGCCTTCTCCCGCCGCCTTGGCGAGCCCTGAGAGATCGGTGATCTCGTAGTGATAGGTCGGCAGGCCGACGTCATGAAACACGCCATAGCGTTCGTAGTCCACGACCGGCTCGCTGCCTTCCTCATTGAGCCGGAAGGCCGGCGTGTCATGGCGCAGCGCTCGACGAAGGTCCTCAGGAATCCGCGCCTCCCACGCGGAAGCGCGATGCGGAGCCGTGGCGGGTGTCGTTTGCTTCACCACGTGAATGAGCCGCTCCGCCCCCACGCGGCGGCGCGGACGCCGCGCATCCGGAGCCGTCGCGGCGGAAAGGATCACAACCCCGGTTTCTCCTAAGAGGTACTGCCCCTGCACTTCGCCCTGCTCATTCGTCCGGTTGGAGTGGATAAGCTCGGTATGCGCGGGCCACTCGGTCAGCGCGAAATGCACCGGTTGATTCGGGATTGGCTGCCCCGTCTCGTCCTCGACGCGGATGGTGAAGAACATCGGTTGAAGCGATGGTCCCACCTCGTAGCGATCGCGTAGGGTTCGAATGGAGACCCGCAGCGAGGCGTCGGGATTCGCCGCCCACAGCCGACGAGTCTGCTGGTTGAGAATCTCTTGCCGCTGATCCAGCGCCTGCACCGTCACGCTGATCTGACGAGGCGCTCCTGAAGAGAGCGCGAGGGTGGCCTTCCACCAGTGCGGACTGATGTGGGCCGCATGCTGCCACCGACCCTCCTCCACGCGAACGCGCACGGCGGTCACGGCCTCAGTGGCGTACACCGACACCGGCACCTGATCGTGATACCGTTCATCATCCACCGGACTGAGCACGACGGCGTGATTGTACGCCGTGAGCGCCGGCACGACGGGACGAGGAATCAGATCAGGCTGGTCCCTCGAGGCAAACTCATGCATCCCGAACCATTCCTCGGGGTCAGCGGGATCATGCGTGACTTCATCCTCGGCATGATCCCCCTGCTTCCACCACTCGTCGTTCCATTCAAACAGGCACGCTCCCTGCGCGCGCGCCTGAAAGACCGCGTCCCACAAGACCAGCATCTCCTCAGCTTCTTGCTCCGGCGTCCAGTCGCGATAGGCGGCGTGCGAGGAAGGTTGTGGAGCCAGCGACAGGCCGACTTCCGTAATGATCAGCGGTTTCTCACGCGCCACGGAACGCTTGAGATGCTCCACGTAGCCGCGAAACCCGAACGCATGGGAGACGTTGGCCGGCCGGTAGGAATAGACATTGAAACTGACGATGTCCAGCATCGAATGATCGAGAAACGGCAGCTCCGGCCAATTCGCGTAGGAAACCAAGCGCCCGACAGCCGCTTCTTTCACGGCGCGAGCTGCCAGACGCAGGACGCCTTCAGTTTGATCCACCCCGATCGCGTAGACGTGCGAAGGAGAGAGTTCGTTGCCGACGAGATAGGCGAGGATCGCGCGGCTCGCGGCGGAGCGCTTGACTTCACGGCGCACGAGATCCCGCATCATCGTCTGGAAGGCGTGTGATGCGTAGTTGCCGCGCTGGTCCATCCAAATCCCCTGGAGGACCATCAGGTGGTTGGCGTCGGCCAGGGCGAGTTGTTCCGGTGAGAGGGGGGCCCACGTCCGAATGGTGTTGAAGCCGGCCGCTCGGATCTTTTGGAAATCTGAAGCGATGACCTCCAGACTGACCGTGTGCTTACCTGGACGCTGGCCGGGCCTAAACGGCGAGTAGCCCACGCCCTTGACGAGGAACGGTTCGCCGTCAACCCACATCCATTCGCCTCGGATGTCGACTCGGGGGGCCTTCGAGGAGGCAATCGGTGGAGTATCCTGATCCGGCAAGACGCCGCTGACCGCGCGCGCCTCACCAGAGAACGCGAAGAGGACGGCAAGAAGTGTCAGGAACCAAGGAAAATCGGGGACACAAACCATTTTTTTAGAACTTGTTTTGTGTCCCCGATTTACCGTGTCCCCGATTTTCGTATCCCCGAGTGACCAGCTCCTAGCCTGGTTAATTTCCGCTGAGCACGAGGATTTTGTTCAGGCGATCTCGAGCTCCGACGGCGACTTTCCAGAACCAGCCTTTGGGATCCCAACACTGCGCGAACGAAAAATCGTTGATGACCCGCTCAAAGGCCGCCTTGGCCTCATCGTAGCGCTTCTGCTTCAGCAGCGACTCGCCGAGAATGAAGTGGCACGTCGCCACGTCGTTCAGCGCCCAGTAGGAGAACGCTTTGTCCTTGGTGGCGAAATCGGTCAGTTGAGCCTGTTGCGCCTTGGCTTCGGTTTCATAGAGATTGATGCACTTTTTGACGTACACCTCCACCCCTTGATGATCGTCCTGGTTCAGCGCATCCCACGCTTTCGTGGTGAGCGTCTCGGAGGTGTAATCGCCGAAATCATAGGGGGTGCCGATTGTCGTGAGCTTGTCGCTGGCGGCTTCCGCCACTTTCCAGAACCAGCCCCGCGTATCCCAGCATTGCGCAAAGGGAAACTTCTCGATGATCGTGTTGAACGCCTGCTGCCCTTCCTGGATGCGACCCTGCGCCAACCGCACCTGACCAAGAATGAAGTAGCACGTCGCCACGTCGTTCAGCGCCCAGTAGGAGAACGCCTCCTCCTTGGTGGCGAAGTCGGTCAGTTGGGTGGCTTGCTCGAGCGCCTGGGTTTCATACAATTCAAGGCACTTCGCGGCGTAGACCTCGGCCGTGTCATACTCACCGAGATTCAAGGCATCCCACGCCTTGGTCGTCAACGTCTGCGAGGTGTAGTCGCCGAAATCGTACTCGGCCTCCTGCGCCATGGCGGAGCCTGCCGACATGCCGGAGGGCGAACCCAGCGCCGGTGCCGCCGTATTGCTCTGCTGCTCCGCGAAGCCAACAGCAGGCAGTAAGAACAGCAGAAACACTGATCCACGAAATACGAAATACGAGATACGAAATACGTTCATTTGCTCCTCCTTCGTTAGCCTTTCAACGCTCCCGCTGTAATGCCCTGAATGATGTAGCGCTGCATCACTAGATAGATTAATACCACAGGCAGCACCGTAATGACCATACCCGCCATTAATAAAGGGTAGTCGGTCAGGTGCGCCCCTTGAAACGCGAGCAGTCCCCGTTGCAGCGGCATCAGCTCATGCCGAGAAAAGACCAGATACGCCAAGAGAAATTCATTCCACGCCGCCAACGTCGTCGAGAGAGCGACCACCGCCAAGGCCGGTGTAGCCAGCGGCAGCATGATGTGCCAGAAGACGCCCAGCACCCCGCAGCCGTCCACCTTGGCGGATTCCTCCAACTCTTTGGGAATCGCGTCGAAAAACGGCTTGAGGATGAAAATCCCAAACGGCACGCCGCCGTTGATCTGCGGCAGTAGATACCCAAGGCGTGGCAAGAACTGCCCGCTGCCTTGATCAATGAGCCCCAACTGATTGAGCAAGAGATAGAGCGCGACAAACGCCCCCGGCACCGGCACGAGCATGGTGGAGAGTAGCAGGGTGTGGAGGAGATTCGAACCCTTGAAGGAAAATCGCGAAAAGGCATAGGCCGCCAGGGATGAGAGGGCCAACACGCCGAAGACGATCGCCGCGGTATAGCCCAGGGAATTGAGGAAATAGACGCCGAAGCGCCCTTTGGTCCAGGCTAACACGTAGTTTTCCAGGTGCGCCGGCATCGGAATGACCGAGAAATCGGTGAACACCGTCTGTTGGGTTTTCAAGCTGGACGAGATCATCCATCCCAGCGGAAACAGGCAACTGATCGCCACCGGCAGGCACAACGTGTGGGAGCCGGCGTGGACGGCAACCCGCCGCATCCGTTGGATCAGCAACGCTCGCTTTGCTCGCGTCATGCCGCGGCTCCATTGACGCGTTTGCCGAGCCACCGCAAACTCAACGACACCGCCAGCAACACCAATCCGAAGACGATGCCCTGACTACACGCGTAGCCGAGCCGGGACGATCCTAAGAGGCTGGCCATGATCCGCGTGACCGGCACCTCCGTATGAAACGCGGGCCCGCCTTGGGTGGTCGCCATGATGAGCGCAAAAATCTGCATCGTGCCGAGGATCGTCAGGATGGAGACCACCACCCCCACCGGCAGCAACAGCGGCAGCGTGATGTGACGGAAGCGAAACCACGCATTGGCCCCATCCACGGTGGCCGCTTCATAGAGCTCCTGCGGGATCGTCTGCAAGCCGGCGAGAAAAATCACGAAGCCCCAGCCGAAGCCTTTCCACATATGAATGACGGCCACCGCGGTCAGCGCGGTATCCGGATCGGCCAGCCAGCTCTTCGCCAGATGCCCGAGGCCGACGGCCTTCAGGGCGGCGTTGAACACGCCGTAATTGCCGTCATAGATCCACGCCCAGATCAGCCCGACGACGATTTCTGAAAGAATCGGCGGCAGGAAAAACAACATCCGGTAGCCTGTGCTCCAGCGGATGCGGCGATTGACCGCCAGGGCCAGCATGAGGGCGAGCGAATTCTGAAACACCAGGGCGAAGACGGTGATGGCGCCGGCCTGCTTGAAGGACTGCCAGAACGCCCGATCGTGCGCGATCACCGACCAGTAGTTCTCCAACCCCACGAAGTGATGCCAGCCGAGCCGCCCGATCCCATCCCACTCAAACAGGCTGAGGACCGACATGTAGCCGAATGAATAGATGCTGAACATGACAAAGAGCGCCAGCGCGGGGAGGATGAACAGATACGGGAACATGGGGGACACAAACGAATTGCTAGAACTTGGTGAAATTGTTTGTGTCCCCGATTTAGCGAGCGGCAGAGTGGCCATTGAGCCTCGCGTGGCGCGTCTCTTCGCGTCTCTTTTGCTCTTGCACCGACTGCGCCACCTGGATCGGGGTGGCTTCGCCGATCAGAATGGATTGAATCCCTTTGTTGAACGTTTCAATCACCGTCGGGCGTTCTTGCACGTCAAAGAGCCGGGGGTGGATGACCGAGCCCATGTCGTCCACGAACTGCGCCAAGGGGCCGGAGAGATTGGCCGCGGCGACTTGATTGGCGGGAATATTCTGGGTGGCCTCCAACAAAAACTGCTGCTGTTCGGCAGCGGTCAGCCACTGCAGAAACGCCACCGCCTCCTGCCGGCGGGGGGAGTTGGCATTCACCATGAAGCTCGATCCCGCCCCGCCCCACGTCACCATCGGCCGGTCGCGCCGCACGGGTGGGGGCATCATCACCCCGTAGTCGAGATCCGGATGCATGCTGCGATACACGTTGACCCCCCACGTGCCGTTGAAGGCGAAGACCGCCTGCTCGTTGGCAAACATCTGCTCGGCGCGCTTGTTGATCATCGTCACGATGCCCTCGGCCGGCAAGCCGCTCTCGCGCAGCTGCTCGAAGACCTGCAGCACCTTCACCCATCGCTCATCCGTGTAGGGCACCTCGCCGCGGTAGGTGGCCTCGTCCGTTTTCATCCCCATCAGTTGGATGGCGTAGTCGGTCGCGAAACAGTCGATCAGCCACAGCTCGGCCCACCCGCTGACGAACCCCAGGACGCCGCGCTCCTTCGCCAACGCCCCGACCGCCAGG
>JACQRA010000070.1 GCA_016206725.1 Candidatus Omnitrophota bacterium | reverse complement strand
CGACTTCGGCGGCGTGCTGGGCTTCGAGGTCACGAGCTTGTGACTCGAGTTGGGTCAGGCGTTGACGAGTGTGACCGGCGTTGGTCTGGGCCGCCTGTAGTTGCTGCTGAGCGTTCCGGAGCACCTGCTGAAGTAACGACTTGATTTTGTCCAGGGTCTGGCGGGCGTAGGCGTGGGCACCCTGGCTGATGAACGTGTAGAACTGATCCGCGAGCGCATGGATATAGGCGTCCGAGGACGTGAACGAGCCTGAAGACAAGCGTCCGGCCATCATCCTTGCGAAGTTATGGACCAGACCTGAGGCGACCGCGCGGCTGACGGCATGGCCGATCATCACCAGCACGGTGGCCGCCGCCATCACCGCCAGAAGCCCCTGGAGGATCGGATCGAAGGGCACCAGCGCCCGACCGCCCAGGTAACTGACGAGAAGCTGTTCGGTGGAGGGCAACAGGAAAATCCACGAGGTGAACACCCCGATCCAATATCCTCGGCCGAGCTGCGAGACGACTCTCGTCAAGGAAGAGTCTACACGCGACTCACGTTTGCTTTTGTCGTGGAAATACCACCCGCCGATGACCAGCGGCGCCGCAAGCAACAGCGCCACCACCACCCCGTGGGCCAACCCAACGCCGCCTGGTTGCCATGCGGCCCACAGCACGACGCCAACCGGCACGAAGCCGAGCACGACGCCCGCGATCTTGACCAGACTATCCATCCACTCCCGGACCAGCGGACGGGCCGGCGAGACGTTCATCACCATCGGCCCGATGAACAAGCCGACCGAGAACATCAACGAGGGAAACAGCAGGAGGGCGTTCAGGAGATCCAAGCCGATGATGAAGATGTACAGATTGAAGACCGTCATCGCCAGGCCAAACATCATGACGCCCCGCAAGTTGGGCGTGCGGTAATAGTGACTGAATTCACCGATCAAGCCGCCGATCAAGCCTAGCGCCAGGAAGTGCCAGCCGGCGAGGGAGATGCCCATGTGCAGCGCAAGACCCAGCGCCAGGCCCCCGCCGATTCCTGCGAAGACCCTGGCCGGCCGGTAGCTCTTGGGATCCGGAGGCTCCCAGAGGTCTTGGAGCGACGTCAAGGCTTTGTCCTCTCCACCGGACGGGCGAAAGACGAGCGACGCCCTCGGTAATTGCGCCCAGGCATGGATGGCGAGTTGTGGCGCAAAGAGCAGCATGTCCCGGAACCGGCTGTTCAGCCATTTCCCAATCCCTATGATGAATCCGCCGATGAGTCCTCCGATCATGCCCACTCCCAGGAGCTGCCCACCGGTCAAGGAGACGCCGAGTCCCGGCAGCATCAGACCCAGCGCGAGGCCCCCGATGGCTCCTGCGACGGCCATGGCCGGCCGGAATCCGGCACTCCTGAGGTACGTCAGCAACCCATGAATGGTAAGGATCTGGTTGAAGACAAACCCGGCCAGCCAGAAGACCAGCATCATCCCGACAAACGGCTGCAAGTCCAGCATAATCAGCCCCGGTGTAATCAGGATGCTCAACAGGAACAGCGTCGAGCCGAGGTAGAACGTGCCGCTGTTGCCGCGAATGTCACGGGAGAACACCGACCAGGGCCCAAACTCCCACAGGCGCTGCATGGTCAGGTCAGCCATCGTCTGCTTGTTGCCATGCGACCATCGGGGGAAGGCGCTGAACCATGCTTTCTGCGTCTTGGTTTCCCGGACCTTGTGCCACATCGCCCTGGAGACGAAGAACTTCGGCCTCCTCCCCAGCGCAATCAACTCGCGGGCCATTTGGATCGCCGCCCAGAGGTCCTCGCTAATGCCAACGGCATTGGGCACGGCGCCCCCTGAGCCAAATGCCTGGCTGACCCAACGGTCCATCCACCCACCGAGAGAGGACGGTGCCCCCTGCCCCTGGCGGCTCAGGAACGAGACGGGATAGTCGGTATGACTCATGGCCTGAAGCGTCTCGTTCTTGAGCACGCGCATATGGGTGCCCCAGCCGGTGGCGACCGGCTCGCCCCGGTCGCCCCCCAACACGTTGTTGATCGCCTCGAAGTACGAGAGCGATGAAGCCTCCTCGATCAGTTGGGAGGCCGCGCCCGTTGGCAACAAGGTGTTGGTGGTGCTGCGGCCGGCGATCATGACGACGGCCTCAGGATCGGCCCGGAAGCGCCGGAGATCCCGCACCGCCTCCTCCACATCGCTGACGTGCGTGTTGCGATCCCAGACGACCATCTGCGCGATGTCAGCCATCTTAGCGCCCATCGCCTCCATCGCGCCTTCCATCGCGATCCCTTTGGCGGGAATCGCTGTCTCATTCTTGACCGCGTAGGCGGTCGCACCGGACAGATGGCGCAGCAATCGAGCCAGCTTCTCCCGTTGCGCCAACTCAGCGCCCGCGTTCACCGGTTTCTCATTCCACTTATTTGCGATCACGTTAGCCGTCAGCAGGAACGCGTGCTTCTCACCTAACGTGGCATCTCTCAGCGCCCTGGCGTAGGTTGCCAGACTGGCCGCAGTATCCTGCGCGGTATTCTGCTCGGGATCCATTGAGACGATCCAGTTGCGGATTCGATAGCCTCGTTTCACATCCTCTGCGGTGTACCCCTCCAGCGTTGTCACCTTGAGCTCCTTTGGAAACAACGAGTTAATATTGTCAAGTTGCTCTAAGTCCCACAGGCCGACCTTTGCTTGTTGCTCCGCCTCGTGCACAGCAGTCAGCCAATGGCGAACGGCACTCGCTTCGTTACCGAAATGCTCGAAGGCGACGCGGTGCTCTTGGCGAATGGCCCGGAGCCCATCCGCCTTCAGCGCGCTGAGCTCCTCCCACCCCTTCATCAACTGGGTGACGACGTCGTTCACCGAGCACGATGAGCAACTCAACACCGGCGAGGCCAGCAGGTTGGCCCCCACGAATACCGTCGCGGTCTTCTTGGAATCGTTGTCTGCCTGCTTCAACTGCGCGTCTTCTTTGGCCCGCTTGTGCCGTTTCCACCATCCGACGGCCGCCAGCAGCCCTGCCAGCACCATGATCCACGGCTGCCCGGTGACCAGCGAGATCGCGGCGATCCCGGTCGTCGCATGCCAGAGAAACAGCCAGAAGGCGGAAGCGATGCCGATGAGCAGCACCCAAATGCCGTAGTGCATCTGATAGAGCGTCAGCAGCATGAAGACGGCTGATCCCACGATGACTTTGAAGAGTCCGTACGGCTGCGGGAACGCCGTTTCAAACCACTCCCCCAACACGCTGACCCCGGCCCACACCCCCAATCCCCAGAAGCTCAGATGGAGCAGCCAATAGGCGATGATCCCTCCGGCCCCGCCGGAAGAAGACGGCAGGCGGCTGAGGAACCTCAGGGTCTGCCAGAGCATCGAGTGGCCCGACCCCACGCCGAAGCGAGTCAGTCCCGTCCCGCGACCACCCGGAGCCGGCCATAACGTCCAGAACGCTTCGAGCAGCGCCAGCGAGACCAGCCCCACTCCCAGGAGCGCAACCACCAGATACGGGTGAAGCACCAGCGGCAAGCCGGAGACCACCACCACACCTGCGCCGACGATCCGCGTCCACCGGGAGGCTTGCCGGACGCCCTCCCGCCGCGAGAGGGAGAGACCCGCGCCGAGGGCGTAGATCAGGACGCCGCCCAGGAATAGCCACACCCATCCGCTGTCCACCCCGCTGAGCGCCGCGGCCACCTGCGTCCAGGTGCTGACTCCGGCCGGTGACGTCGGACCGTAGAGGCTCAGAGAAACCAGCGGCACGACCAGGAATCTGGGGAGAAACCTGACGATCTCGATTAACCAGGGGTGCACCGCGCGCCAATCCTCACCTCGTTTGAATTGTTTGTAGGCCGCCTCGAATGTTGCGGTCGGCTGACTCATGCGCTGACTCGCAGAGACCGCTGAGTTTCTCTCTTGTATCGTCAGCTCAGCTAACAGGCTCTTGAACGTGTTCGTGTCGTTGTTCTCCAGCGCGCGGCGCAGCTTGAGGTGATACGCCGAGAGCATCGCATCCAGCCGGTGCCAGATGAAGTTGCTGTCTTCCGTCGTGGGGCTGTCTTGCTTCTCCGCCTTCATGACCTGGCCCATATACGTCGACACCCGCAGCACGAACTCATCAAGGCCGTTAAGCCACTCATCGTCACTACCCTGCAAATCCAGTCCAGGGGTCACGCGCCGCCTCCACTCCATCACCGTGGTGTAGAGCACGTGAAGGCTCATCATCGTCCCGCCTTCGATCGGTACGACGGGCGAGTCACCGCGGAGGAGGTTGTTCAACTCGGTCGTGACAATCAGCTTCTTCCACCGCTCCATGGCGGCTTGCTCGAGTTG
>JACQRA010000076.1 GCA_016206725.1 Candidatus Omnitrophota bacterium | reverse complement strand
CGATAACACAGGTAGGTTGGTCTGGGCAGGAGAACAGATTTGGAGATTCACCAGATGAGGTGTCGCCCAGCTATCAGACACAGCAGCAACAGATCGCGATGCCGCAGCCCTTCCCTTATTACAGGCCGGAAAACGTCCAGTTTGACGGGGTGCACCGCGGATGAGTCGGCTCAATCTTGACCACGCTTCCTCAACGACGGTGGTGCCGCAGGTGAGGGAGGCGATGCTGGCGGCGCTGGAGATCGGCAACCCCTCGTCCATCCATGAGGCGGGACGGAAGGCGAGGGAGCGGGTGGAGCGGACGAGGAGGCAGGTGGCGGGGCTGATTGGGGCGAAGGCCGAAGAGATGTACTTTACATCCTGCGGGACCGAGGCGAATAATTGGGCGATCAAAGGGTTGTTTGCGGCGAATCGGCGTAAGGGCAATCACGCTATCATCTCGGCGATTGAGCATCCGTCGGTCACACTAGCCGCCAAGCGGTTGCAGATGGACGGGGCGGATGTGACCGTGCTTGCGGTTGATGGTGAAGGATGTGTCTCTCCGAGCGAACTGAAAGCGGCGTTGAAACCTGAGACGGTGCTCGTGTCCATCATGCTGGCCAACGGGGAGGTCGGGACGATTGAACCGATCAAGGAGTTGGCGGCGGTGGCCCATGAGCATGGCGCGTTGTTTCACACCGATGCGATTGCGGCAGTCGGGCATTGGCCGGTGGATGTGCGTGAATTGGGCGTGGATGCGCTCAGTTTCGCGGCGAACCAATTCTACGGGCCGCAGGGCGCCGCCGCGCTGTTCGTGCGAGAGGGTGCGCGCATCCTTCCTCTATTAGAAGGCGGCGGGCAAGAGGGCGGTGGGCGATCCGGCACGGAGAATGTCGCGGCGATCGTGGGGATGGGCCTTGCCGCGGAGATCGCTGCACGCGAGCTGTCGCAGCGTATGATGCGGCTCTCGCGTCTGCGCGATCGGCTGCGGGACGGTTTGATTGCGCGCATTGCAAATCTCAGGCTCAACGGTTCGGGGACGTCAAGACTCCCACACAACCTGCACGTGTGCATTGACGGTGCGGCGAGCGAATCGTTGGTGCTGGGACTCGATCAAGCCGGCATCGCCGTGGGCTTAGGCTCGGCGTGCAACTCGAAGGCGATGCGCCCCTCGCACGTGCTCAAGGCGATGGGCTTAACGGATGAGCAGGCGCAAGGCGCCTTGGTGCTGACGGTCGGCGAGACGACGACCGAAGAAGAAATTGACCGAGCACTCGAGATTATCCCACAAGTCGTCGAGAAACTTCGTCGCGTCACACGCATGACGGTGCGAGCGTCATGATTCAGGCAGGAGTAAAAGGGGGACACAAACAAATTCCACTTCCGAACTCAATTTGTTTGTGTCCCCAATCTAGCCTGTAGATGAAATACGTTATTGTGTTACCGGATGGGGTGTCGGATGTGCCGATTCCTGAACTGGGCGGCAAGACCCCACTCGAGGTCGCCGAGCATCCGAACATGGATTGGATCGCCCGCGAAGGGATCACCGGCTGGGCGCATACGATCCCCAAGGGATTCGCGCCAGGCTCCGACGTCGGGTGCATGAGCGTCTTCGGCTACGACCCGCGCAAGCACCACACCGGCCGCGCCCCGCTTGAAGCAGCCGCGCAAGGGATTCAACTCACCGGCGACCAAGTCGCGTTTCGCTGCAACACGCTCACCGTGGAAAACGGCGTGATGATTGACCATTCCGCCGACCATATCCACACCGAAGAGTCGTCGCAGCTCATCAAGGCGGCCGCCGAGCGGCTTGCCGGAAACGGCGTGCAGTTTTATGCCGGTGTCAGTTATCGGCACATCGCCGTGGTTGACGGAGCCGAGTTTTCCAACACCCACTGCACGCCGCCACACGACATTCTCGGCAAGCCGATTGAGAGTTTTCTGCCGACAGGCCCAGGCTCCGAGATATTGAATCGCGTCATGCGTGACTCGGTAGGGTTGCTGAAGGATCATCCGATCAATCAGCGGCGCATCAAGGAAGGGAAGCGGCCGGCGACGATGCTGTGGTTCTGGGGGCAGGGCAGAGCGACGGCGCTACCGGCGTTTCAGTCGGTCTATGGCAAGCGCGCGGCGTGCATCAGCGCGGTGGATATTGTGCGGGGGATCGGGCGGCTGGCGGGATTTGAGATTCTCAAGGTACCCGGCATCACCGGCTATTTCGACACCAACTATGAAGGCAAAGCTCAGCATGCGTTGAAGGCGCTCGATGAGGGCTTCGATCTGGTCCTCGTGCACGTTGAATCCACCGATGAAGCCGGTCACATGGGGGATGCGAAGAGAAAGGTTCAGGCGATCGAAGACGTGGATCGCCGCCTGGTAGGTCCGCTGCTTAAGGGGTTGAAATCGCGCGGGCCATTTGCCATCATGGTCGTCTGTGATCATCCAACGAGCACGCCGCTCAAGACTCACATTGCGGAGCCGGTGCCGTTTGCGCTCTACGCAACCAATGGTTCCAAAGACACCGTGAATGCGTATAATGAGTCAGCCGTGAAAGCCTCGACACGACCATTCGAAAATGGCTATCAGCTCATGTCGTTCTTGTTGAGTTGAACCTATTAAGGGGGAGCGTGATGCGCGTCAGCGTGAAAGTCGGACAGCTCGGTCAGGCGCGGGACGGCGTCGTCGTGTACGCCGCGTTGGAAGGCGAGCAGCGTCCGGATCGATTGCTGCCGCCGTATGCCGCGCGCGATCGCGCCTTCGTGCAACTGGTCAAGGGCTCAGGGTTCAGAGGCGCGGCGAATGAGACGGTGCTGTTGCCGAAAGGTCGCGGATGGGCGCTGGTCGTCGGCCTGGGCAAAATGAAAGACCTCTCGCTCGAACAGGCCCGGCAGTTCGCCGGCACCGCGGCACGGACCGCGCGCGCCCGAGGATTTCGGCATCTGGTGCTGCCGGTGCTGCGTGAGCGGGCCTTCGGGCAGGCCTCGACCGTGGCGCAGGCGTTGACTGAAGGCGCGTGGCTCAGCCTGTATCGCTACGACCAGCTCAAGCAGGTTCCGAAGCACGAGAAGAACAAGCGCCTCGATGCGATGACGCTGCTCATCGAGCGCTCCCGCGATCTTGGCGAGGCCAAACGAGGGGCGGAAAAGGCTGAGGCCGTCGTGGAGGCGGTTCGCCTTGCCCGCGATCTCATCAACGGCCCCTCGAACATCGTCACGCCGACCTATCTGGCCAATCACGCGCGCGCGCTCGCCAAAGAGTTAAAATTAAAGTGTACGGTCACACCATTTGCGCAGCTCAAGCGGCTCGGCTTCGGCGGCATCGTCGGGGTGGCGCAGGGCAGTCCCCATCCGGCGCAATTCATCGTGCTGGAGTACCATCCCTCACGAGCCAAGGCGACGTTCGCGTTGTGCGGGAAGGGGATCACGTTTGACAGCGGCGGCATCAGCATCAAGCCCTCCGCCAAGATGGAACAGATGAAGTACGACATGTCAGGCGCGGCGGCGGTGCTGGGAGCCATGAAAGCGGCTGCGACGTTGAAGCTGCCCGTTCGCGTTGTCGGCATCATTGCGGCGACGGAGAACATGCCCTCCGGGACGGCGCAGAAACCGGGCGATGTGTTGAAGACACTCTCCGGTAAAACCGTCGAGGTGTTGAACACCGATGCCGAGGGGCGGCTTGTCCTTGCGGATTGTCTCCACTACGCCAAGCGCTACAAGCCGGATTGCGTCGTGGATCTGGCGACGCTGACCGGCGCTTGTGTGGTGGCACTCGGCGCTGAGGCGATCGGCTTGATGACCAAGAACGAGCGGCTTGCCGCGCGGCTGAACCATGCCGGACAGGCGACGTATGAGCGGGTGTGGCGCCTACCGCTGTGGGATGAGTACGGCCCGGCGATGAAGAGCGACATCGCGGATTTGCGCAACGTCACCAACACCGGCGAGGCCGGCACGATCACCGCGGCGAAATTCCTCGAAGAATTCACCGAAGGGTTGAAAGCCTGGGCGCATCTGGACATTGCCGGCACGGCGTGGAGTGAGAAGGACAAGCCCTACGTCCCGAAGGGCGCGGTCGGCATCGGCGTCAGGCTGCTCGTAAAATTGATGGAAAACTGGCGATAAAGACCGTGAATCGTGAAGCGTGATACGTATCTCGTTTCACGAAATACGATTCACGAAATACGAGATACGAGTCGTATGGAGTCACGATGACGAACACCGAGGACGAATTGAGACAACTGAAAGAAGCGCTCGAAATCCCGACCGGGAGAGAGTGGGAGGCGACGGTTCGGCTGCTCCTCCGGCTCATCGGCGAAGACCCCAACCGCCAAGGCTTGCGGCGCACGCCCTTGCGCGTCAAACAATCGCTGCAATTTCTGACCTCAGGCTATCGGAGCGACCCGGCGAAGATTTTGCAGCGTCGCTTTGCGGTCAAGCACGATGAGATGATCATCGTCAAGGACATTGATTTCTACAGCTTGTGCGAACATCACTGCTTGCCGTTTTTTGGCAAGTGTCATATCGCCTACATGCCGGATCGGAACATCGTGGGCTTGAGCAAAATCCCGCGGCTGGTGGATGCGTTTTCCCGCCGGCTGCAAGTGCAGGAGCGGCTCACCACACAAATCGCGGAGGCCATCAACGAACATCTCAAACCTCGCGGGGTGGCCTGCGTGATGGAAGCCTACCATCTGTGCATGATGATGCGAGGGGTGCAGAAGCAGAATACCACCGCGGTCACCAGCGCCATGCTGGGTATCTTCCGCACCAGCGACAAGACCCGCGCCGAATTTCTCACCCTGATCCGCTCGCGATCGTTCTAATCCATGAGGCCGTTCCTTCCCATCGCCATTGCGTGGCTGATCGCCATGCCCGCGGCTCTGGCAGCGGACGCGCTCGGTCGCCGGTCCAGCGACCCCGACCGTCGTCGGGGCTCGGTCGTTGGCGTGCTCGTCGTCGCGCATGGAGGGGATAATCGGTGGAACGGCCTGGTGCGCAAGGCCATCACACAGGCCCGCTTGGACGTTCCCGTGCAAGTGGCTTTCGGGATGGGGATGCACGATGAAGAGACGCGGGCGTTTCAAGACGCCGTCAATCGCCTGCAACGCAAGGGCATCCACCGCCTCGTGGTGATTCCCCTCTTGGTGTCTTCGCATTCGGAGGTGTTCCGTCAGTATGAGTATCTCTTCCATGTGCGGGGTGAGGCGGAGTGGAAGGACGTCGAGCCGCTGCGTCTGAAAGTGCCGGTGGTGATGGGCAAGGCGTTGGACGACGATCCGCTCATCACAGGCATTGTGTTGGAGCGCGCGAGGAATTTGAGCCGCAATCCCTCAGAGGAAACCGTCGTCCTCGTCGGGCATGGACCCGTCTCGGACGAGGATGCAGTCCGGTGGTTGGAGGCGATGGGACGCATCGGGGAGGCGGTCAAGACCGAGGGCGTCTTCAAGGCGGTCCTCACGGCGTTGATGCGCGATGACGCGCCGCCACCTATTAAAGAGGAAGCCGGCCGGCAGCTTCGCGAGGCGGTCCGCACGGCCGGCGGACAGAGCCGGGTGCTGGTCGTTCCGCTGTTGATCGCCTCGGGCGGCGTGGAGCACAAGATCCCCAAGCTGCTCTCCGGCCTCTCCTACGCCTATGACGGGGAAGCCCTGCTGCCCCATCTCAAGCTCTCCGAGTGGCTCGCTCGGCAGGCGGGGCAGCTCGCTCGCGAGCATGGCGACGGGCAGGGTGTAGCGCAGTAGCGCCATGTGTGTTACAATAATTTCCCTGCCATGCCATCAAACGGCCATCAAGCGGTGACACAACTTGCCTTAGCCCGCGAGGGTGTCGTGACCGACGCCATGAAACGGGTCGCCCAGCGGGAGGCCTTGGAGCCAGAGCTCATCCGCGCCGAGATCGCCCGCGGGCGGCTCATCATCCCGGCCAACATCCGCCATCTGGCCGTCAGTCTGGATCCGATGGGGATCGGCACGGTGGCGAGCGTTAAGATCAACGCGAACATCGGCAATTCGGCGGTGACCTCCCACATTGACGAGGAGCTCAAGAAACTGCACATGGCAGTGCACTACGGCGCCGATACGGTGATGGATCTCTCGACCGGCGGCAGCATTCCGGAGATCCGCCAGGCGATCATCAATGCCAGCCCGGTGCCGGTGGGGACCGTGCCGATCTATGAGGCGGTGGCCCGCGTGAGGCGGGTGGAGGATTTGACACCTGAGATCATGCTTGACGTCATCGAGGAACAGGCTCGGCAAGGTGTTGACTACATGACGATCCACGCCGGCATTTTGCTGGAGTATTTGCCGTTGGTGAAACATCGCCTGACCGGCGTCGTCAGCCGAGGCGGCAGTCTCCTCGCGCAGTGGATGACGGCGCACAACGAGCAGAATCCACTCTACACCCATTTTGATGAGATCAGCGAGATCTGCCGCGCCTACGATGTCAGCTACAGCCTGGGCGACAGCCTGCGGCCCGGCTGCCTTGCCGATGCGTCGGATGAAGCGCAGTTGGCGGAATTG
>JACQRA010000071.1 GCA_016206725.1 Candidatus Omnitrophota bacterium | reverse complement strand
TCCCGAGCGCCAGCGAGGGAAAGTCCAGGGATCGTGAGCTCTAACGTGCCCACGCCATCGGCGCGGACATCGATGTTGCCGAAGTCGCCGGCATGGGCGTGCGTGAATCCATCCATCGGCAGGAAACCGTGTTTCACGCCCATCGGATTATAGTGTCCTCCCGCTGCCCTCCCCTCATCGTCGCAGCGGCCGTACTGATGGATGTGCACGCCGTGCTGGCCCGGCGAGACGCCGGCCACCGTGATCCTTACCGTGAGACCCTCCGGGCTGTCTGTCAACGTGGCGGTGCCTGAGACCTGCGATTCTTCGGTGGTGCCGGAAATGACCGCGGTGGCATTCTCCGCCTCCGCCAGTTGGCTTGCGAGCAAGCACGCGATTCCTACGACGGCCCATGATCTCATCATGCGCTCCTCCTTCAGTTGGCGACCCGCTCCGGAATATTATAGCTCACGGTTGACGAAAATGGGCTGGTTAAGGTAGCATGGTCCCACGCCCTGTCTGTGACGCCTTTGGCGTCATCACAGTTCACGATTGTCTCAGTAACGAGATGTCGGTCATCGACAACCGTCGGACATCATGCGGAGAAGTATTGTGAGGGCTGCGACAAGCAGCCCCAGACAGGGCGTGGGATGGGAGCGCTACGCATGACGCCACTCTCGCAGGTCCTTCGGCGCTACTTCCTCACGGGTTTGGCGACCCTCTTTCCCATCACCGTCACCCTCTATGTCATCGTGACGATTTTCAATTTCGCGGATCGCAAGCTTGGTCGGCTCCTGGGATTTGAGTTCCCGGGCCTCGGATTGGTTGTCACCATCCTGATGATCTTCGCCGTCGGCGTGCTGTCCACGCACGTCTTGGGGCGGCTCATCTTTCCCACGGTTGAGCTCTGGTTCACCCGCCTGCCGTTTGTGAAAAAAATCTATCCGGCCGTGAAACAACTCACTCGGTTCATCTTCAGCGAGACCGATCGGGACGCGGCGTTTCGCCGCGTCGTCCTCGTCCAATACCCTCGACCGGGGGCTTACTCCATCGCATTTGTGACCAACGAGACCCAAACGACCGTCACCGGCTCCATGAAGACGATCGTCACGCTCCTCATCCCCAACCCGCCCTCACCCTTCACCGGGCCAATCATCTTGGTTCCCAAGGAGGACGTCATTCTCCTGGACATGTCGGTGGAAGACGCCGTCAAGCTTGTCGTCTCCGGCGGAGTCATCGCGCCTCCGTTGACCGCTCGGTGATGCGGCCTCCCTCGAAATCCGTGAAGCCGAGACTTCTTTTCTACTTACTACTTACCACGTACGGCTTACTCGTCGTTGGATGCAGCCAACACCAGGCGGAGCCGGTCATCAAGATTGGATTCGTGGCCCCGCTGACCGGTGACCAAGCGCCGCATGGTGAGGACATGCTCAACGGCGCTCGCCTGGCCCTCGAGCATGCGCAAGGAAGCGGCGAGATTGTGCCCAGTTATCGTGTCGAGCTGGTGCCGCTGGATGACCAGCGCAATCCTACCCAGGCGGTCGCCGCGGCGAAGAAACTGGTCTCGGACCCCGACGTCGTGGCGGTGGTCGGGCATCTGAATTCCTCCTGCACCATGCCGGCCTCGGCCGTCTACCATCAAGCCCGCATGCTGCAGATCACCCCGGTTTCTTCCAACCCGAAGATTTCGCGCCAGGGGTTTGACACGTTCTACCGCACCTGCGCCACCGACGATCTGCAGGGTCCCGCGGGAGCCCTCTTCGCCATCCGTGAGCTGGGGGCCAAGCGACTCTTTCTCATTGATGACATGACCACGTATGGGCGCGGATTGGCGAATGAGTTCGAGAAGAAAGCGCGCGAGCTCGGCGCCGAGCTGTTGGGCCATGAGGGCATCACGCAGGGCGACAAAGATTTCACCCCGCTGCTGACCAAGCTCAAAGCGCAACAGCCTGACCTGGTCTACTTCGCCGGCATGTTTCCGGAAGGCGCCCTCCTCATCAAACAGCGCAAGGACGTTGGCCTCAGCGGATACTTCATGGGAGGGGACGGATTGTTTGACCCGGTGCTGATTGAGTTGGCGACCGCTGAAGCCGCCGAAGGCGTGTACCTGACGACGATCGGCTCGGACATCCACGCGATTCCAACCGCCCAGGCTTTTGTGAACGCCTACGAAGCCCGCTACGGTCCGATCGGCGCCTACTCCGCGTACGCCTATGAAGCGACAAGCATGATGCTCTGGGCCGTTCGGCAGGCCGGCGCGAAGGATCGAAGCGCCGTGTTGGCGGCCATGAAACGTCTCAAGGACTATCCCGGCCTGTTCGGGCTGCAGAATTTCGACGAGAAAGGCGATTCCCTCATTCGCGACATCGGTCTGTTTACCGTCCGCGACGGCAAGTTCACCTTCCTGAAAGCTGCCTCCTGGGACTAGGGGTATGACGCCCCTCCAACTCTTCGCTCAACAACTGGCCAACGGATTCACCATCGGATCGATCTACGCGCTGATCGCGCTGGGCTACACGATGGTCTACGGTGTCATTCAGCTTATTAACTTTGCCCACGGAGAAGTGTTCATGGTGGGGGCCTACCTGGCGCTGACCTGCGTGATCGTCCTGGGGATCACTCTACCGCTCGTTGGGTG
>JACQRA010000074.1 GCA_016206725.1 Candidatus Omnitrophota bacterium | reverse complement strand
TGATGTCCGTCTTGCGCGGCAGATACGAGGCGGAGACGATCATGATGACGAAGCCCACACTGCTTCTGAAGAAGACCTGCGAGTAGGCGTCGATCCACACCGACGGTTTCGCGAGCTTCGCGAAGTCCGGCCTCAGATACGTTCCGATACCCTCCCAGGCCCCTGGGAGCGTCATCGTCCATCCCACCAACACAAAGAGCAGCAGGAACAACAGCGGCATGAACACCTTATTCGCCCGCTCGATGCCATGCTCCACGCCGAAGAAGACGCACGCCCAGTTGACGACCCAGACGATGACCAGTCCCAGGAGGATGGGGCTGCGGATGTCGCCGATCAAGTGCGGACCGGCGGTCGCCCCGAGGAATTGTTGGAAAAAGAACGTGTTGGGATCCGCCCCCCACGCCAGCGTGAGCGAGTAGCCCAGATAGCACACGCACCACGCCACCACGACGGAGTAATACAGCACAATCCCGAACATCACGAAGGTCACCATCCACCACCCCAACCATTCCCAGTGGGGGTCGGCCTTGGCGAATGACATCGGCGCCGAGCCGCGCATCTTGTGACCCAATCCGAACTCCAGGATGAGCAGCGGAATGCCGGCGGTGAGCAACGCGATGACGTAGGGCACGAGGAACGCCCCGCCGCCGTGCTGGTACGCCAAGTACGGAAAGCGCCAGATGTTGCCAAGCCCGACCGCCGAGCCTGCGGCGGCCAAGAGAAAACCGATCCGCGTCTTCCACTGCGCCCGATGCGGTTCCATCCCTTCAACCGGCATGGCGTCTCCTCCGTATCATGAGAAATCCTCCGACGAGCAATACGAAGAATGCGACACTCAGGACATCAAAATACCGTTCGATGAATGCCTTCATCCACGGCCCGAAGAGCTGAATCGTTCCCGCCACAAGGAAGAAGCGAGCCCCGCGGCTGATGAGGGACGCCACCACGAACACTCGCGGGTTCACATAGAACACCCCCGCGGCGATCGTGAAGACTTTATACGGAATCGGCGTGAAACCGGCAATGAGAATCGCCCACGCCTCGTAGCGCTGGAACGTGTCGTGAATCTGCTGCATGCGCGACTCGCCGATCCAGCGCCGCAAGAGGGGACGCCCGCCGAAGAGTCCGATCAGATAGCCGAACAACCCCCCGAGGACCGAGGCCGCGGTCGTCACCGCCGCAAACCACAACCCCTGGCTGGGCTGCGCTAAGGTGAGCGCCATCAACAACACATCCGGCGGGATGGGAAAGAATGACGACTCGGCAAATGACATCGCCCCAAGCGCCCAGATCGCATGAGGCGACTCCGCCCAGGAGAGCACCCAATGGTAGAGGTCGCGGAGTATCATCTCAGCCCCCCAGGTAGGCGGCTTTCACCTGCGGGTTATTCGCCAGTCGTGTCGCGTCGTCCATCATCGTGATCCGCCCGGTCTCCACGATGTACCCGCGATGGGCGATCGTCAGCGCCATGCGGACATTCTGCTCAACGAGCAGGATGGGAATGCCGGTTCGGTTGATGCGCTGGATCACCTCAAAAATCAGTTGGACGAGCTTGGGCGCCAATCCGAGCGAGGGCTCATCCAGCAACAACAGTTTGGGGCGTCCCATCACGCCGCGCCCGATCGCCAGCATCTGCTGCTCCCCGCCGGAGAGCGTGCCGGCTAGTTGATGCCGGCGCTCGCGCAGCCGCGGAAACAACGTCCACACCTTCTCGAAATCTTCCGAAATCTCTTGACGGTTCGCGCGAAGATACGCGCCCAGTTGCAGATTTTCCAGCACGCTCAGACGAGGAAAGATCCGTCGCCCCTCCGGCACATGGCCGACCCCCCGCGCCGCGATGGTCTCCGCCGACAGCGCATCGATGCGCTCGCCGGCGAAGCGAATGGTTCCCTGCCGCGCGCGCACGACGCCTGAGATCGTCATCAGCGTCGTGGTCTTCCCCGCCCCGTTGGCCCCGAGCAGCGCCACGATCTCCCCCGCGCGCACCTCCAGCGAGACGCCCTTGAGGCACGTGGTCGATCCATACCCCGCGACGACTCGCTCAAGGGCCAACATCAACCGTCCACCCGACCCGTGAAAGGCATCGGCATGGAGTTACTGAAGACGGGTCACGACCACGTTATCGACCCACCCGGTGTTGTCCCACTCCCACACCACGCCCATTCCGCCGAACAACAGCGGCGGATCGTCTTCAGACCCTTCGTCGATATACGCTAGATCAGGCGCGCCATTCACCGAGATGCTGATGCGGTTGTCCACCACGTCGATCCTCACATGATTCACATCATCATCCTTCCAGGGATTGCCCTGGCCGGTCACAAGCGTTTTGGCCACACCCTGCTGCGGACCCCAGCCCGAGGCCTGCGCGATATACCATCCTCGCGCTTTTCCCAGCGACCACTCCGGGGCGTTCTGTCCCTCGCAATGATCCGGGATGTGATTGACACCGAAGGCATAGCTCGTCCTTCCCGGCTCGTTCCAACTCTGCTGGTAATCCTGCGTACGAAAATACACCGTGAACCCCCCGCGCACACAATCATCAATCCCGTGCGGATTCAACGCCCCAGGTCCTCCGGCAAACACATCGAGGTCGATCCGATAATCGGTCCATGCGGGATCACCGATGTGCGTCATGATGGCCGCGCTGCGTCCGTGACCGTCGTGCCCATACTCAAAGCCTGGCCGCGGGGCCGACACGACGAAGAGCCCCCCATCGCGCTCCTCGAATTGCATACGGAGCAGCTGCCACTGTGGCGCGATCGCCCCGTCTTCAAAATCATCAATCAACAAGACAGGTTGAGCCATGGGCTGCGGTGAGAGGGCCGTCCGTTGAGGAAGGGGCATCGAGGGGAGCGCCTGTTCAGGAGACGCGGCATGCTCAGGTGAGAGAGGTACTCGACCACCCAACGCGGGTGACTCAACGAACGCTTGGGACTCCTCCGTCTCTCCTCGCCACGACGCAGGCGGTTGCTGGGGGTTGACGGCAACAGATTGAATGACCCCGCGACCGAAACGGTCCACGGCCACCCTGACGTCAAGGCCATGTCCGCGAGCCGATTCGAGCTCCCGTCCTTTGCCTTCCGGCACGAAGTAGCTCTCAATGCCGTAGAGCACCGACACGTCTCGACCCGTCGCCTCCCCCGCCGTCCCTCTGAGAAACAGACTCCCATGAGGTGGCCGGCTATCGAGGCGCGTGGCCACATGGTGCGACCCGTCAGAGGCCAAGGACACGTAGACCGTCTCGCCGGCCGTGAAGGTCGAGCGATCAGAAGGCAGCCGTGTCAAGTCCAGCGAGCTGATCTGATAGCGCAGGGTCACGTAATCCCCCCTGAAGAGATCACGGGGATCCACCGGCACGGTGGCCAACACGATCTCCTGTCCCGTTCGGAGCGTAAACTCTTTGGAGACAATAAGGACGCCCAAGATCACCAGCCAGAGCGCCCCGATGATGGCGAGTGAACGTTTCGTCGTCATCGGGGTTTGGCGAATTGAGCCGCGAGCTGCCGGCGCTTCTGTTCAAACGCGATCCCGACCAACACGAGGATCGTCCCTCCCACCATGAAGAAGATCGAGCGCGGCAGCAGCTTCCAAAACCAATCGCAGTAGCGCACCAACACAAAGAGAGCAAAGTACGACATCCCGATGTTCACCACCCGCATGTCTTCCCGCTGATAGCCGATCCCGATCAGCGCCGCAATGCATCCAACCAACACGAGATTGAACAAGAGCGTGTAGACGTTCGTCGTGGATGGGAAGAAGAACAACAGCAACGTCAACCCAAGGACGCCCAAGCTGAGACCGCCCTCCAACTTCCACGTGGAGGATTTCGAGGGGTTGAAGCAGAGGTTGAAGACCACCAACAAGATCGCCAAGACCGCTGCCACTGAGACGCCAGCGACCATCGCCGCAGAGAACGCTCCCTCTGCCCGAGGATTCCAGCCGTCGTAGTGTCCCGAGAAGAAGCGGAATGTCAGAAGGAATAACGCCGCCATGACGACTTTGAGTGCCGCAACCCGATAGACGCGCGCGACACCGCGGAGAGCTTCTGAGAGATAGTGTATGCCGCCCCCTTCAAATAACAGGATACCGGAGAGCAGATACAAGATGGGGAGCGCAAACACGTCGCTCGGCGACATGACTCGTATCTGTCGAAAGATCGCCAACCCGATCCACATGAACCACAAGACTGAGGCCAATCCGGCAATCGGCAATGATCCGAGCACGTACACCAGAGGGAGAATCGCGATTAACCACAACAAGATCAAGAGATGGCTATTGGCCTCGACATGATACATCTGCGCCAACAGAAACAAGGTCGCGCCAAACAGCAGGGCTCCCAAAAACAACAAGGCCGAGCCAACCTTGGGAAAATTCTTTCGTTCGTACGCCAGCACGTAGCCGAGATAGCTCACCCCAAAGGTGCTGCCAGAAAGGACCAGCGTCTTCATCAACTCGGACAGTCCTTCCCAGTTCGCCGCGACAAACAGAACAGCCCCGATCCCCAACAACAACGCTCCGATTGTCGAGACGACCACGATCAGCCTGTCGGACGTCCGCTCCTTCCGGCTCGCTAAGGCATCGGCCATCATCTTCTCAGCCTGCTGCGGGGTAATCACGCCTTCCGCCAGCCACCGTTTGATTTGTTGATCGTCCGGCATGCGCCTCCTCCTCGGTTACGCCTTCCCCAGATAGGCTTCGATGACGCGCGGGTCGTTTTGCACGCGGGAGGGCGGCCCCTCGGCGATCACCTGCCCGTAGTCGAGGACGACGACGCGGTCCGACACCGGCATCACGAAACGCATGTCGTGGTCAATCACGCAGATCGTCAATCCGTGGCTTCGCAGTCGCTGCATCACACTGAGCAGTTCCTGCTTCTCCGTCGGATTCAATCCGGCGGCCGGCTCATCGAGCAACAACAATTCCGGCTCGACCGCCATCGCCCTGGCCAATTCTACGCGGCGTTGGAGGCCGAATGGCAGCGAGACGGCCGGCGTAGACGCCCATCGTGACAAGCCAAATTCCTCCACGAGTCCCCTCGCGCGATCCCGCGCCCAACGTTCCTCATGCCGTGCCTCGCGCGTCCGCAAGACCGCCGAGACCAGGCCTGTGTGCGTCCGGATGTACGTGCCGATCAGCACATGCTCCAACACCGTCAGATGCGCAAAGAGCCGGATGTTTTGAAACGTCCGCGCAATTCCGCACTGGACGATTTCATGGGCCGCCAGTCCCACCAGCCGCTCTTTCGTCTCGTGGCCAAACGCCATCGTGCCTTCTTCTGGCCGCAACAATCCGGTGATACAGTTAAACAGGGTGGTCTTCCCCGCCCCGTTGGGGCCGATGAGTCCGATGATTTCATGGGGCGCGACCGTCACCGTCACGTCGGATAAGGCCACCACCCCGCCGAAACGCTTGGTCAATCGGTTGATCTCAAGCAGCGGAGGCGACATGGGCTCCGCCGAACCACCCGCGGTCTCTGAGCGCCCCCATGATGCCCTGCGGGCAGAGGCGCATCATGGCGATCATCACCAACCCGAACAACAACATGCGAAACTGCTCAACTCCGCGCAATACCTCCGGCAACACGCCGAGGACCATCGCGCCAACGATCGCCCCGGAAACCCTCCCCAAGCCGCCGAGCACCACCATCGCCAACACCATGACCGAGAGGATGAAGTCAAAACTATCCGGCGTGATCGTGCCCTGCTTGGCCGCGAAGACGGCCCCCGCGACTCCGCCGATCGCCGCTCCACAGCCCTGCGCGAGTAGCTTCAATTGCACCGTGTTGATGCCGGCACAGCCGGCCGCGACCTCATCCTCGCGGATGGCCGCCCACGCGCGGCCGACGCGGGAACGGTTCATGCGCACACAGACCACGGTGACCAGCGTCGTGAGCGCAACGACCAGATAATAGTACGGCACGGAGCGCACACCGAAATCCACAACACCCTTCCCAGGAATCCACATGGTCGGATGAGCGATCCCCAACAAGCCGTTGGGGCCTCCGGTCCACGGCTCGAGATTAGTGAAGAGAATCCGCACGATCTCCCCAAAACCCAACGTCACAATCGCCAGGTAGTCACCCCGCACCCGCATGACGGGAATACCCAGCAAGACGCCGCACAGCCCGGCCATGGCAGCGGCCGGGAGCAGCCCAAGCCAGAACGGCACACCGACATGCAGATTCAAGAGGGCATAGGTGTAGGCGCCGATGGCAAAGAACGCCGCGTAGCCCAGATGCAGCAAACCGGTGAATCCCACGACGACGTTCAACCCTAAGGCCAGCAGCGCGTAGAGCCCCGCGCCCGTCAGGACATCGATGTGATACGCACTGCGGGTGATCAGCGGCACCGCGCACGCAACGATCAACGACCCTACTCCCCAGCGCATCATGCGCGCTCACCCAGCCGTTCACCAAGGAGTCCGGTCGGTTTTAACAGCAGCAATCCGATGAGCAC
>JACQRA010000075.1 GCA_016206725.1 Candidatus Omnitrophota bacterium | reverse complement strand
GGTCTAGCCATAGGAGGAGATGATCATGGTATCTCGTATCTCGTATTTCGTATTTCGTAACTCGTTGTTTCTGCTCTACCTACTACCTACTACCTACTGCCTACTTTTTATTGCTACAGGTTGTGGAGCCAGGAAGAGCTCATTATTGCTGGAGCGCAACGCCCGCGGGCCGCTCAGTGAGGCGTTATCGGTGGCCAAGCGATTCGAGTGGCAGTTGGAGCCGGTACGGCAGACGCAGACCCAACAGGACATCGAGGTCGCCGTCAACCACGCCTCGCGGGAGTTTTTGGATAACTTGTTCAAAAACACAGACCTCTTCGGCGAATACGCCGGCCGCAACCCCTACTATCTTGAGAACCTCGTGTTCTATCTCCAAATCAGCAACAAGGGCAAGGGGAGGATCTTTGTGGACCCTGGGGCCTTCACCGTGGTGGATGATCGCGGCAACCAGTACGCCATGATCGGCATGGATTATGTGACGGCGTTGGCCGATGCGCGCGCGCCGTTTGCCACCGCTACGCGTGGCGCCATCGAAGACGTCCGTCCAGGGTATTTCGGCCTCAGCCTGCCGGTCGGGAAGATGGTCTCGGCCAAACCGCAGGGACAATTTGCGCTCCTCAAGCAGTCCGCGCTGCAGGGCGGCTACTACTATCCCGGCGTCGTCCACGACGGCATCGTCGCGTTCTGGAATCCCTCGACGAACGCGACGACCGTGCGGTTGTTGATCACGAACGTGAAGGCCGATTTTAGCGCGGATAACTTCCCGAAGACCTCGCTGGAGTTCGTCTTTGACTTTACTGCAACCAAGCCTCAAGACTAAGATTGACGAGCCGTTACTTGAGCAACTCACGGCTGCTCAGCGTGAGGCGGTCACGCACCCTCAAGGCCCGCTACTCATTCTCGCCGGCGCCGGAACCGGCAAGACCACCGTCATCGCCCGCCGCATCGCGTGGCTTCTCAGTACCCAACGCGCCGCCCCCAACGACATCCTTGCGCTGACGTTTACTGAGAAGGCCGCCGCCGAAATGGAAGAGCGGGTTGACCTGCTCGTCCCGTATGGCTGCGTGGATATGGCCATCTCCACCTTCCATGCCTTCGGCGACCGGCTCATTCGGGACAACGCCGTGTTGCTAGGTCTCTCACTCCATGCCCGCGTCCTCTCCAAGCCGGAACAGGTGGTGTTTGCGAAGCAGCGCCTCTACGATCTGCCGCTGGAACGCTTCCGCCCTTCGCATGATCCGACTCGCTATCTCGACGCCCTCGTCACGGCCATCGCGCGGGCCAAAGATGAAGCCGTCACCCCTGAAGAATTTGTCACGTATGCACGTCTGCACCCGGAGGCACGCGAATTAGGCGAGTGCTATGCCGCCTATCAGCAATTGCTCCATCAAGCCGACGGCATTGATTTCGGCGATCAAGTCCTGCTGGCCGTACAGCTTTTTGAGCGTCATCCAGAGGTCGCCGCCCGTTACCAACAACAGTTCCGGTATATCTTGGTGGACGAATTTCAAGACACGAATTTTGCTCAGTTTCGCCTGATGCAACTCCTGGCCCCTCCCACCTCGAACGTCACCGTTGTCGGCGATGACGATCAGGCCATCTATAAGTGGAGGGGCGCGTCGATTAGCAACGTCGTCAAGTTCCTCGAACACTACCGCGACGTGCGGCGCATTGTCCTGACCGAGAATTTCCGCTCCAGCCAGCCCATTCTCGACTCGGCGTACCGCCTGATTCGTCACAATGATCCACATCGTCTCGAGGCGACAGAGCAGATTGACAAACGTCTCATCGCGATGAGCGGAGTCGAAGGACGCGAGCCGAAGGAACCACAGCTTGCGGTGTTTGATACGACCTCCAGCGAAGCGGACTGGGTCGTCCGACAGATTCAGGCGCAGGTTGAAGCAGGGAAGCGCCAGCCTGGTGATTTCGCCATCCTCGTGCGGACCAACCGAGACGCTGACGGGTTCTTGCGGGCCCTCAACGTTTGTGACGTGCCCTGGCACTTCAGCGGGGCGACGGGATTCTCGCTGCACCCTGAAGCCAAGGTCCTCGTCTCCTGCCTGAAGGCGCTGGCAGATCCAGATGACACCCTGAGTTGGTACCACGTCCTCAGCTCGAGCTTGTATGCGCCTCCGATGCAGGACGTGATGGCGTGTCTTGCCTGGGCCAATCGGAACCACCAGAGCCTTCGGCAAGCCCTTGAGGAACCTCCACCGACACTCGAGGTCAGCCCAGAGGGCCGCCAGGCCATTGACGCATTCTTGAATGATGCGCACCGGCTTGTTGAGCTGTCACGCACGCGCTCGCCTGGACAACTGCTCTATCGCTGGCTCTCAGACACGGGATGGTTGAAGCGTCAAGCAGCCCTGGAAGAACCCAGACAGATTGATGCACTGCAGATGGCCGCCAAGTTATTTGATCAGTTACGGCGATTTGAAGAATCCGGCATCACCCGCCTGCCGGAACTCATGCAATCGTTTGATCTGTTCCAAACCTTCAGCGAGGCGGGAGAGGATGAGACCGATCTGATCTCGCGCGATCGCGTGAATGTTCTCACCATCCATAAGGCCAAAGGGCTGGAGTTTCCCGTCGTCTTCATGGTGGGACTCCTTCAAGGCCGATTTCCCACGCCGCTTCGACGCGACCCCATTGAGTTGCCGGAGCCGCTCATCAAAGATTTACTCCCATCCGGCGACTATCATCTTCAAGAAGAGCGGCGACTCTTCTACGTGGCGATGACCCGCGCCAAAGAAGAGCTCACTCTGACCGCCTCATATCGGCACGGAGGAAAATCCACCAGACGATTGAGTCAATTTGTGCGAGAGGCCCTGAACGTCACAAGCGACCGTCCCGCGCCTGAACCGCCATCGACGCTTGAACGCATTGCTCGAGTCGGTGTGGTCGAGGCGCCTCGGACCGCTCATCCGCCAACCCCGCTTCCAGAACCCCTTCGACTCAGTCCCTACGGGCTGGATGACTACCTGACCTGCCCGCTGAAGTTTCGCTATAGCCATGTCCTGCGGATTCCGATCATGCGGCATCACCTGGTCATTTACGGTGCCGCCCTCCACAAAGCCGTTGAGCTGTTTTTCAAGCGCCGGCTCGAAGGCAGGGAAATGGGCGAGGACGAATTGCTGGAAGTATTTCGGCAGGCGTGGAGCTCTGAGGGGTTCTTAAGCCGAGAGCACGAAACACAGCGCCTCGATGAGGGGCTTGAGGTCCTGCGGCGGTTTTTCCACCACCAGCAACAGGCTCCTGAGCGTCCTTCTCTCATTGAAGAAAAATTCAGCTTCTCTCTGGATGACTTTTTCGTCGTGGGTCGGTGGGACCGAGTGGACCGGGAAGGGAAGGACGCCGTGATTATTGACTACAAATCCTCCGATGTGGACGACCAGATCAAAGCTAACCAACGGGTTCGCGAATCCCTCCAAATGGCGGTCTATGCCCTGGCATGGAAGATGATTCATGGACAAATTCCCAAGCGGTTGGAATTACGATTCCTGGAAACAGACGTGATCGGTCAGGCCGTCTTCAGCGATGAGGACCTCAATGCCACCACCGACCACCTGCGACAGGTCGCCCGTGGCATTCGAGGGCTCGATTTCCGCGCTGAGCCTGACGTCTTCTCCTGCCGGTGGTGTGCCTACCAGTCCATCTGTCCTTCCGCTCTTGCCTGATCGCCTGATCTCCCGATAGCTCGATAGCTTGATTGCTTGATACCTTACCTTTTTTATTTCTCCCACCCTTGACGATCCCCCTCACAATAT
>JACQRA010000069.1 GCA_016206725.1 Candidatus Omnitrophota bacterium | reverse complement strand
GCAAGAGCCTGTCGGATAAGCTCCGACAGGCTCTTGCCCGATGCGCGTGCGGCGCACCCCGCTAACCCGAGATTGACCGCGTAGCTGGCCAGACACGCCGGGCAGAGATAGCCGATGCGTGTGACCATGATGAAAAGGAGGAAGGCGTCAATCACCAGGAAGAGGAGTGCCGTGACGGCGATGCCGGCAAACGCTTTTTGGGTCCACTCAGGAAAATGCCACGCAATGAAGGCCAGTGTCGCGGTCGCGAGATAGCCGATGAGACCCCACAAGGAGAGTGGAGTGCCAAAGAGACTTCCGAAGGGACTGGCGGTGACGGCATGACAATTGAATCGCGTGCCGAGGGCTCCGCAGCCGACACCACCGATGAGCTCGCCGCGCAGGAGCGCGATGTGGACCACCGTGAGATACACACACAGCCCGATGCCGACCAGGCTGAGCAGAAGACAGATCACGGCGTGACGAGTCGCGCGCATGGCCCTACTCTAACGTAGCTGCTACAACGTTGTCAATCAATTGGGGACACAAAACAAGTTTTAAAAATTTGTTTGTGTCCCCTCGTGTGTGTCCCTGAGCTGCCGCACCAACGCCGTGACCAGCAGCGTCACCCCGAAGGCACAGACGACCGTGGCGCCCGTGGGTAGATCCCATATATAGGAAGCGACCACACCCGCCATGCTGGTCAGCACACCGACCATCCACCCCACCGTCAGGCGCGCTCCGACGTCCTTCGCGAGGAACACCCCGCAGATCGCCGGCACAATCAAGAACGAAAACACCAGTAGCACCCCGGCCATCTCGACTGAGCTCGTGACGACGAACCCGAACGTCGCGTAGAACAGGAAGTCCCACCACAAGACTCGATAGCCCTTGGCAAAGGCGCGATCCGGTGCTTGCGAGATCAGGAGCAGCGGCTTGCGGACCAGCCAGTGAATCAAGCCGATGAGACTATAGAGGAAGGTGATCTTGGTGATCTCCGACCACTCCACAAACAACAGGTGCCCGACCAGGAGAGCTTTGAGCTCTTCCCCGCCCTCCGGCGCGCGGCTCAACACCAAGATCACCGCGGCCGCCGCCACGGCGTACACCACGCCGATCAACGCTTCTTGCGGCACCAGCGGTTTTCGCCGACGGGTGATCGCGAAGATCGCCGCGCCGATGAAGGTAAACACCAGCGCCGTCACGTAACTCTCCGTGGAGTGCAGACCGAAGCCCCAGAGGAATCCGATCGTCGCGCCCAGCGCCGCCACCTGCGCCAACGCTAGATCGACGAAGATGACGCCGCGCTTGATCACGTGCAGCCCAAGATAGGCATGGATGCCGGTCAATACGAGACAGGCGATGAACGGCCTGATCATCAGGTCCAAGAAATTGCTCATGAGCCCATCACGGTGACGAGTTGATCCACGTTGTAGTCCAGCATGGCGATGTAATCCGAGCACGCCGGTAACTCGCCAACGCTCTGGCAGAGCAACACCACCGCAGCGCCCGTCCGTTTGGCCAGCGACTCCGCAGATCCCTTCGGAAAATAGCCGGCCCGCACAATCGCCGGAATGCGCTGCGCGGTGATGTGCTGTTGCAGGAACTCGAGCTGCTTCGGGGTCGGCGGGATGCCGGGCTTGGGTTCCAGGTGAGGTTCCATCTTCAGACCAAGAAAGCGCATCAGATACGGCCAGGCCCGATGGTCCCCGACCACCTCCCGTCCCTCGTAGGGCGCCAGGCGCGAGCGCCACTCCGGAATCTTCTGCTCCAAGCGAGCCAGAAACTCCCGCAGATTGCGATGGTACGCCTGTTCATGGCGCGGGTCAATCGCGCACAGCTTGTCGCGGATCGCCTGCGCGATGACACGGCCGTTCTCTGGATCAGTCCAGTAGTGCGGGTTGCCGTAGAGATGGATGTCGCCCTCCGCACGACTCACGGCGCGGTCAGGCGCCTCCAAGAGCTCGATGCCGCGCGAGAGGTCCAGCTCCCGCGGACCTCCTGCCATCACCTCACGGTTACCGGCCGCGTCCACCAGCGGCCAGCGCCACAGTTCCAGATCGAGGCCGGCGTGGATGAACAGCTCCGCGCGCTTGACCTTCAACACGTCACTGGGTTTGGGCTCGATGAAGTGCGGATTGAACCGCGGCGAGGCGATCGTCGCCACCTCCGCCCGATCCCCTCCCACCGTTTTCGCCAAATCCGCAAATGTCGAGAGTGTCGCCACCACTTTCAACGGCTTTCCTTCGACTTCGCTCAGGATGCGCTCCTCGGCGTACAACGCAGAGGCGGCGCAGGTCCACAGCAAGAGTCCGATCAGCCAGTTCATTGTAATTGGTGTTTGTGAACGCCGATCGCCACCGTCCCCTGGAGGAACACGGCATTCTCATTGCTGCCTTGGGCCAATTCGGTGTGACGGTACTGCATCCGCCACCGCGCAAACTCACTCTGGTAGAACGTGAGGTAGCCGCCAAACGCCGTATCGCTGTGGCGGTCTCGCCTGAGCGGGTCCACATCCACCAACTCGACGTAGTCAAACCGTCCACCGATGCCCCATCGAGGAGTCAGCCGGTAGTCCACGAGGGAATAGAATCCCCACGGATTTTCCGCGTACGCAATTCCCTCTTCAGTGATGGATTCGTCTCGATCTTGCAGGTAGAGCTCATTCTGCCATTTGAATTTGTTGGTGGGTGTGACGTGGTGGACCAGGGTCGCGTCAACCCCCAACGCGTTCACTTCAAAGCGGCGGTCGGCATCCTTCGAGCCGACGAGGTACGTCGCTCCGAGTTCTGCGTTGGTGGTGTCGGACATGTCCCAGAAGTTCTTCAGGTGGGCATAGAGCGACGGATACCGCCGATTCGAACCGAAGAGCGTGCCCCCTTCTCCGATGCCGCCTTCCATGACGCCGGCAGTCAGCTCATGTGTGACCGCACTCCACGGCGATGGAAGGAACCCGGACAGCTCGATGCCCGTCCGGAACAGTCCCTCATTACCCAGGTATTTCTGGACGACGAGCGGCTCATCCACGGTTTCCAACTGATCGCGGTGAATGGCGCTGGCTTTGCCGACCTTGGGACGCATCCGACCCACCTTAGCCTTGATCTCGCCCGGCAATCCCCAGTGGGTGATGTAGGCT